>NZ_NCVA01000041.1:0-300000 GCF_002096685.1 Streptococcus oralis subsp. dentisani
TTGGAAAACTCAGAACCTAGAAATTCTAAGCTATTCTTTAAGCCAACAATCACGGGGTTATGAACATTATTGATTTCATTCGTAATCGCTTTCCCGACTTCTCCATGCATGGAATTACTGGTGATGATAGCATTCATTCCATTTTTAGCGGTATCCAACTGACTCTGAGCAGTCGCGACCATCTTCATATAGGCCTCTTGGGCTTTCTGAAGCTCCGCAATATCGACATAAAATCCCATTAGCCTTCCTCCGTGTTTAAATACGGCTCATAATACCGAACAAAATCCTCACTGCGCATAAAGGCAGTCGATACTTGTTGCTGGGAGAGCTGAGTCGCACGTAAAACATCCTCTGTGAACTGACTTTCCCAGTCGTCACTATAGCCTTCAAAACGAAGTCGCTCAATCATCATGTTACTTACGAAAAAAGCATCCATTCCAGGCATCTCACCCAAGGGCCAGATGCGAGCCAAGTAGTCTACCACATAGTCATCAAATCCTTCTTGAAGAGGCATCTTGCGGCCTGAAATCGTAACGAGTGGTCCTGGTCCCTCCGCTAAGCTCTTCTGGAGTTCTTCTGGCAATAACTCCAAATCTAGCTCAACAACAGAACCTAAAGGATAAATAGGACTGTAGACACTGTCCACAATCCCCATGAAATCCTGTAAATCCGTGATGGAAAATAGTTGATCTAGTTGATTATAATGGATCTGAGCTTCCTGCTTTTCATAATCAAAATGACAAGTAAAAGTTGCACCAAAACTTGGCACATACTCATAGACATCCTCTAATTTTCTCAGAGCCTTATAGAGTCCCTTTAATATCTGCGGACGCATTCCTAATTGTTGACCAAGTTGAATTAAAGTATCATCTACTTCGAATGTCTCTCTCGTACGACTAGTAATAATACTTGTAAAAATCTTATTCTTATCGTATTGAACCATTACTTAAACCTCACATTGGCTGTATTCTTATCAAACTGACCGGCCATGGCTTTATCATCAGCCACAATCTTCTCACCAACCGTAATCATTTGAGAAGTACGCTCCATTTCAAAATCCTTATAATCACTCAGAATTTTTTTCGCTTGTTCTTGAAGGGTCTCAAAAGATTTCATCCGATTCAAGGTCGTTTTTCCAATCTTTGTCACTTGAATGTTTGATACAGATGCGACCTTAGTCCGTGCTGAGGTAACAACACTTTGCCAAGAAGCCGAACTGATTCCTATTTTATCCATCTATCCTACTCCCTAAAAAATAGCTGCCAAGAAGCTTTCAACCGCATTCCAAGCACTTCCAATAGCACCACCCAAATCCCCTAGCTCCAATTTTCGCTTTGCGATCTCTGCATCCAACTTCGCCAAATTCATTTCATGCTCATTTTGATGCGTATTCATCGTCGTCGCAATTTTCGATAAAGTCTTATCAAATGTATCACGTATTGTCCCTTTAAAGGTATCTGTAGAAATAGTTGTAGAGTATTGAGAAACTGTATTGCGAAACTCACTATAGGATTGAATTTGCTTAGAAAGTTCTTTTCTAGCAGATTCTAACTTCTCAATCTCTGCTTTTTTCTTATCGTATGCTTTCTGGTACTGATTCGCCAAACTTTCATAGCGACTCGCTTGCGCTCGATTATAAGCATTACTAGCAAGCCGCTTTTCTTCAAAATCACTCATCTTTATACCTCTTTTGACTAAATCTTACAGTTAATAGAATTATATCAAAAATTCTGATGTTTTACCATAAGGAGAATGAAAAATAAAAGCAAGTCAAATGACTCGCTTTTATTCACTGATAAGTTTGATGCGATAGCCTTCTCGGCTGGTGAAGCAGTTGTACTCATTCACTCCGACAACCGATTCTGTGAAGCTACTCTGGTAAAAATAATAGTATAAAAATGATACTATTTCGTTCTTCCTTTTACCACTTTCTCCTTGTTTTCCTCCAACCACTGTAGATAAAGCTTTGCATAGCGTTCTTCCTCATCGTTACGGTAACCTTCAAATATGACTTCGTCAATATCTTCTTCGTTAAAATAATAAATCTCTTCTGGATTGAGACCGTCTGGAAAAACAGAGCCTGTATAGTCAAAAACAACATCTGCCCCCTCCTGATTAACAATCATTCCACGACCAATAATCACAACTTTCTGGTTGCCGTCTGCTAGGTAAACAATACTCCCTAATGGTAATAACATTTTATGCCTCCTGTGTATTTTTTATAATATGAAATTTAAAATGATTTAAATTATATTGTATTGATATAGCATAGATAAATAAAATTGAATAACCTCCAATAAAGGTAAATAATAGCAGAGTGAGATAATTTGAATTGAAAATCCCAATGAAAAGACATCCTGAGAAAAGCAATATAAAAGTTATTAAATGTTGAATAACCTTAAAAAATGAGGAATTAGATCCTTTCTTATTTCCTTTTATTGTAGCTCGTAATAATAATGCATCCTGAAAATTAAATTTCAGAGTTTTATCCATTCCTAAATTTATAACTAGGAAAATTAGCAAAGCTCCGATAAAAAATAAAATAAGAACAATTCGCCATGAAGAAAAAATCATGGGATTATTTGCGAATTTTGGAGGAAAGAATAAGAGCCAAAATACCAAAGCAATAGACACAATATCAAATACTTTCCTAAAATTTTCTAACCATATATTAAATGGCTTTACTTCATACTGTTCAACCTGTTCCGTCACATCATAAATTAAGTATTCCGTATTATTATACGCATTAAATCTCCACAAATAATTTCGGATGTCCTTTGGATTAAAATAATCTATTACATAAAGACGGTTATGGACTTCTATTAGATAATAACGGTTATCCAGCCGCCCCACTACACGGGCTACATAGTTAGCTTTTTTCTCCATTATCCAAAAACTCCTTTAATTGCTTTAAGTGGATTGCTAAATGATTTTCCGATATTAGATATTCCTTTTCCTATTCCGTTTAAAAGATCTCCTGCACCATCAACTACAGCTCTAAATGGTTTCACATTTTTATACAGAGCTTTTACACCTACAGAAACAGCTGCCCCCACTGCTACAGCTCCAAATATACCAACAACAACTGGAGCTCCAGCCAAAGCTGAACCCACAGCAAGACCGGCTACCCAGCCAGCTGTTCTGGCCGTTAAGCCATAACTAACTGCTCTACCAACATTATGGTGTTCTTGATAATGTTCGCTGCCTTCTGACCACATTCCTAGACCAACAAGTCCTCTTCCACCCCATTTAGCAACATTTCCAAGAACTTTACTGGTAGAATTCGGTATTTTTTTCAGCGTGCTAGTTAGCCAATTTCTCATTTTTGAACTATCTTTTATAAATCTTCCTGCGGCATCACGCGGTTGCAAAGTCGCCGCCAGTGAACGACCTATTTTTTTAGATTCCTCAATAACTTTCCCTTTAACATGATCCAAAAAAGATCCTATAGTTTCTTTAGAAAATTCGCTTCCAACCATGGCCTCCGTAAGGCTACTCTTGATCGATACTACTAAAGCTCAAGTGTCAATCTTGGATATGAGATATTCTTTTTCTCTACTATAAATTTCTCCTGCAACTGTTCCTCTGCTTCATCAATATATCCCTCAAACCAAATCTTGTCAATATTTTCATGATTGAAGAAATAAACTTGATTATCCGTATTTCCAGAAGGATAAAGACAAGCTGAATAGTCAAAATATCCAATTGTTCCTCGACTATTGTAAAGTGGAAACCGATTTATAATCATCACTTTAGTATCACCGTTCTGTAGTTGAACAACACTTCCAATAGGTAAATAATTACTCATTCTTTAACTCCTTTATCAATTGATTTAAAATAATATATCGTTCTTTCGTTTTTGTATTTAAGAATAAACAAAAAGGAAAAAGTAAACCGACGGAAACAAATAAGAATAAAAAGATTGATGTCAGTAAATATAGAATAGCAGAAATTGTAACTATTAGAAATAAAGATATGATAGTTATCATCGCAATCTTAGCATTTCTTTTTTCTTGATGAAGAAATATACCATATGATTCTCTTGACAGGTATAAATCAGATAATTCTATCCCTCTATACAACTTTTTAACGTAGATTCGCGAAACAGAAAAAACTGCAATTGTCCCAAATATCAGTATTAAAATATTAAATAATAAAATATTTATAAATAGATATTGATTTAACCATCTAACTATTGGCAACATAAACAGTATAATCATCACTAAGAAAGATTGACTATAGCTGCTTTCTTTTTTATCTATCCTGATTAGTAATTTTTGACTGCTTTTATCATAAAAAACAGATTGCTTTTGATAGATTCCTACAGGAATAATTTCGTAATTATCTTTCATCATCTCACCCAAATACACTTCCCAAACCACTCATCATTCCTGTAAAAGCATCGCCGATATTTTTTCCAACATCATTGACCGTCTTTCCTATTGTATCAGCTGCATGCTGTATGTTACTAATGGTATCATCTATAAAAGGTTTTGCAACACTATCATACACCCAGTCAAAAATCATTGATCCTGCAACTCCTGCAACAAAACCTATTGCTGCTCCACCTACTGTACCAACCACCGGAAAAGCACTACCTATAGCTGCCCCAACTTTAGCAGCGCCAATACCAATCGCTACATGTCCTCCAGTCTTTACTGCTGCATGACCAATATTTTCTCCATCTGCAACTTGCATGCCAAAATCCACTGCAGCCCCTAGAGTCTGTACGCCATATTTAGCAACTCCTTTAACAAATCCACTATATATAGGATTAACATCAACTGGAATAGTATAAGTCCCACCGCCTGAAACAGCTCCCAGCAAACCATATTGCATATTTTGGGGACTATGTGTCAACCATTCCCAAGAAGATTGAATAAACGCATTTATAGCTTTATCTGTCATAAAACTTTTTAAAGCTTCTTGACTAAACGCTCCAAATAAAGACGATAAATAAGATGGCAAGTTTTGATTCGATGAACCATCCTCTCTATTTTCTAGACCAGGTGGGATTTCCTCTCCATACTCCGCCTTCTTAATCACCTCCCTCGCAAGAGCCTGCAATTCCTCAATCCCTGCCTTGTCCTTGTCAAATGCAACGCCTGGATGATTCTTCTGGAAGTAAGCCCTTGCTAGGCTATCCACTTTCTGGTGATAGCGGTTTGCCGCCCTCTTGAAATGAGGATTACGATAGATAGCTAGCGCTTCAGAATTACGATAAGGGCTGGCCATGGTAACCGTCCCACTCACCTTCGTTAAGCCCTTATTTTGATTGTTTAAAATCGCATCTAACTCACTTGTGGCCTGCTTGCCATTGAAGGCAGCCAGGCGCTTCTCCGTCTCGGAAAGCGACTGTTTCGACGCCTCAATAGCCCGATCTAGCTTATCCTTGCTGGGAGCTTTCAGTAAGATCAAGTCAGAAATTTCCGTATAATATTTATTCGTCGCATCCATATCCCGGACAATGGAGGAATGGAGACGATCCACACTCTGCTTCAAGCTAGTTAAGGCCTCACTGTTGATGACAGCTGTTGCGCTTTTCTCACCGACTGTTGATTCAAAGTCAGAAATCAGATTGTCAAACTCAGTATAAAGCAGATTAGAATAGTCCACATAACCCTGAAGGAGGGGGAGGTTATAATAATTCAACTCATGGTTAATCGCAGTCTTGACATCACCACGCAGCGCTTGACTTGATGCAAGACTCTGCGCAGTCGACTGTGCCTCAGCCAAATCAGACTCGAAAGCTTGGGTCTGTTTATAGAGAAAATCCTTTAAACTTTCCAACTCGCTACGCTTGATTTTCATCGTCTAACTCCTCCTGTAATCGTAGATAAAAATGGGAAGGAATATCTGTTTTCATCAATATTTCCCGTAATTGACCCACATAGGAACTTTCTTTTTCTGATTCCGCATAACCCTGAGCGATAATTCGTTTGATCATGGTCTTATGAATCGCCATCGGTGGAAGCTCTGCTTGAAGACCAAGTGGCCAGAACTGTGCTAAATAATCCACATAAGCTCCGTCGAAAACGACTTTTCGCCCCATAATCATGACATAAAGTGGCTCATCGCCTAAAAGTGACACTACTAACTCTTGAGATAGCTGCTCCTTATCAATCTCAACCAATGTGCCCAAGGGAAGAATGTCACTATAAACCTTATCAACCCCATCTAAAAAATGGACAAATTCACTTTTAGCTAGCATAATATCTGTCTCGTTCCGACAAATATACACTTCTTTCGGTAAAAAAGTCACTTCAATATCAGCGCCAATCCGCGGATGATAAATATAGTTTGGCTTTTTATCCAAAAAAGCTTTTACGATTGCGCCCAATACCTCTGGACGATTTTTTAAAATAAAAGCTATCTGATGTAAAAAATCTGTAGTGGGAAATGCCGTATTACCGTCACAATACTCTTTCCAAATTTGTTCTGCTGTCTTCATTTTAATCGAATCCCATCTTGAAATCCATCGGCTCCTGAACGATCATCCAACAACTTATTCTCAGAAACCCTAAGCATATTAGAGGATTGAGAATTCACATAAGTTCGATATTTTATGACAGATGTATTTAAATTCTGAATAGCTTGATTAAAGTTCTTAAAAGGAGATAAATCTGTATAGGAAAAAGGAAGAGTAGATAGTGGACGAACAGAGGCAACACCCGAATGATAACGTCCGACCTGTCCAGCCCATTCTTCTGTTTGGACATATATTTCTGCTTGACCTGACATACTAGTCCTCCTCCCTATTCAAGCGATGATAGTATTCAATCTGGCTATTCAGACTATTAATTTTGGTCTGGCAATCTTCAATATTCCCATTATATTCTGATATTTTAAAGCGAATACTCTTACAATTCATTTCTGTATCTGTCAACCAAGTTGTAATCGCATCGGAAATTCCTGCTAACGTTTTATCAAAATCTTCCCGACGGGTTCCCTTGAAATCAGTTGTAGAGTGCTTATTCAAATCACTCGCAGAAGTCTTGTTTTTACTAACAACATCCATCTGACTCTGAATACGATCATTCGCAGATTCCAACCGTCTTATCTTATCCTCATAAGTACGTATATCCAAACGGATCCAACGAATTTGCGCATGACAATTCGCAATAGCACTATCGTATCGTCCCATACATAAACTCCTCCATTTTTTCTCTAATTATATCAAAAATTCTGATGTTTTACCATAAGGATTGGGAAAGTACCCTAAAAATAAAAGCAAGCCAAATGACTCGCTTTTACTCACTGATAAGTTTGATACGATAACCATCCCGGCTAGTGAAGTAGTTGTACTCATCCACTCCAACAACCGATTCTGTGAAGCTACTCTTAATGGATACAACATTCTGGTCTTGGAAACGAATACCAATACAGCCTGCAGGCACATTAACCTTCAGAATCTTATCCACTTCCATATAGCCATTAACGATCTGACGAAGCTCACCCATAAAGATGAAGTGGAGCCCAACGGTCCCTCCTTTGTGTAGGAGAGCCTTAAAGGCATCCTCTGTCATCTTAAGATTCATAAGCTTGCTGAGGGCTTGTGCTTCTGGAATCAAGATGTAGATAGGATAATCCAAATCAGCTGGCGTGCGCGCATCCACTTCAGACTGCATATCCATAAAGAAACCAGGGATCTCCTCGCCCACAAATACTTCGTCGAACAGCCCTTCCGACTGATGGTAGTTTCCTGTTGGATCCACCAAGAACTTTTTAATGTGACTAGGCACTTTTTCTAAGCCTGTCAGAAGCGCTGCTTCGCCATATTCTAGCTGCTGCATGGTATCATAGAGAAGCTCAAAGTAGCCGTCTCGTTTTGGCACAAAGCCAACCGGGTGTGTACTTTCTTTGTCAAAACCAATTGGCAACTCGCCTCTTTGCCACATATCCTGAACTTCCTCGTGATTTTCAAAGAAACTCGTAGAAATCTTACTTGGCAACATAGGTACTGCTTCTGGACGTAAGCCTTGCCAGTCCTGATTCATTGATTGGATTTCTGCTGTTAAGTGAGAAAGACGGTCGATATCGTCTTTTCCTTCTATCGGCAGATAGACTTGTAACTCTAGAACTTCTTCCTGTGTCACCTGAGCACGGCCGACAATTTCCTGGCCTGGCAGGGCATCACGTCCCATAACCGTCCGAAGCGCTCCTTCTTCTACTAAGTAAAAGCTCAAAGCATTGGGAATCGTCGAGCTCATCCGTAAACGCAAGCTACTAGCGCTGAGTACGGTTATCAGAGTATAAATACCCAGGCTAGCTCCTTCACGTAGGAGCTGGTTGACAGCTGACTCGATGTTCTCCTCTAATGGGCTTTCCCGTACTGAGTCATAGCCATCAAAGATGTTGAGAAGAACAGGGAGTGCTTGACCTGTCTTTTGCTCATACTGTGACAGACTAGACACGCCAGCCTCTGTAAAGAGGGCTTTCCGCTCTTTCATAAGACTATCCAGACGTTTCAGATACTTGAGGAGCTTTTCTTCCTCATCTAGTCGAACCAGATCCGCAACATGTGGTAACTCTCTAATTGGTAAGAGACCATTCGTCCCAAAATCAAAAAGGTTAAACTGAACTTGCTCAGGCGTATTTCTACGAGCCAGATTCATGAGGATAGTTTGAAGAGCTGTTGATTTTCCAAAGCCTGGGGACCCATATAAGACGGTATTGCCTAACTCCTCAATATCAAAGTGGTAGACCTCCTGCTTTTGAGCACTTGGCAGATCCAGCATGCCTAGTGGAATGGAGAGTTGACGTGGGGTTGTCCACTCTGCCTGACGGTCAATTGCCGCTCCTACTAACTCCTCTCCAAGAGGTGGTAGCCATGGCTTTTCAGGGAGGATGACTTGCAGACGCTCCGTTTCCTTATTGATATAATCAATCACAGCTTCAAGCTCTGTCTCCTGCTCTTGTGTCTCTTCAACCGAGTAATCCCCGTCATTTCCGTCAATCAAGAGTTCGCTCTGCCCTAGTTGATTCACTAACCAAATCCGTTCATCTACTTGATTACCTTCATCACTATAAGGCTGATAATCCGCTCCACTCCATGCTGACTGGAAGAGTTCATAGATTTCATTGTTTCCGACCTGAAGATAAGCACGACCAGGCTGAGTGATACTAGCCGCATCTGGGGTTTTGATAATCTCATTTGAGTCTGAAGGATCGGCAACCTTGAGTGCCAGCTTAAAGCGAGAATTAGACCAGATCTGCTCATCCACCACTCCAGATGGCTTTTGAGTCGCAAGGATCAGGTGAACCCCTAGGGAACGTCCGATACGTGCCGTGGAGACGAGTTCTGCCATAAACTCTGGTTCATTTTGCTTCAACTCCGCAAACTCATCTGAGATCAGGAAAAGATGGGGTAAAGGCTCTGTCGGATAGGTCTTTTTCTCATCTGGATCGCTAAGTGCCTTCCCTTTTTTATAGAGCTTGGTATAGCCATTGATATGGTTGACACCGAATTTCCCAAAGAAACGCTGACGCTTTTGAAGTTCCGCACGAATACTCTTCAGCGCACGAGCCGTCCCAGCTCCATCCAAGTTGGTAATAGCACCCATCAAGTGAGGCAGCTTGGCAAAGAGATTGGCCATTCCTCCCCCTTTGAAGTCAATCGGAAGAAATCCAACATCTTCTGGCGCAAAGTTAACAGCTAGAGACAGAATATAGCTCTGCACAATCTCAGACTTACCAGAGCCGGTAGTCCCTGCAACTAGTCCGTGTGGACCATGGGCACGCTCATGAAGGTTGAGCAGCACAATATCATCCTTCCCTCGAACACCTAGAGGTACAGCGAGAGACTTTGATGCATCCGCCGCCTGCCAGCGTTTCTCCACATCCAATTCCTCGACCTGCTTAACACCGTAGAGTTCCATAAAGGAAATCGTATCTGGAATCGAGTTTTTCTCCACTTCGATATGATTGAGATTGGCCAAACGGTAAATCGCTTCTTCAAGTTTTCCATTTTGAGGCAAACGATTAGGCTTAAAGTCTTGGTTGACATAGATATGATGGTTATTGACGAGCTTGGCTGTTTCTCCATTTTGGTAATCAACCACTGCCGTCACCGTCTCAGGCAACATATTGAGGCTTTCCTTACCCCAGATAACCGTCACCCCATACTGGGTCATATCCTCTGCCAGAAATTCATTGAGCCCATGTCCTGACAGCCATGACTCATCCAAAATCGTCAAGACATAGTGCGGCGAGAAGATTTGCTCCTGCTTTTGTTCCCGAACAACCTGACGACGCTTGACTAACATCTGGTAAAAAGAGGTCAAGACCATGTCCCTGGTCTGGTCATCATGAATAAGTCCCCGTAGATTGAGACTCCGCATTTGCGCATGAGGCAACCAGCGCCATTCTCGCCAGTGATTCTCATATTCCTCTTGGGAGACCAAGGTCACAAACTCTACATCATGATAGGAATGGAGCGCCGCAATCTGAAACAATAGCGTTTGAACTGCTACTCGTAAGACAGGAGCTACTCCCGCTAATCCCAAAGCCTGATCACGTAGAGAGAGGACAATAGGCGCATCCTCTAATTTTATATGAGGTTGTACCAGTTTTTTCTCGACAAAGCGGCTCCATTCTTCCTTGCGATTGGTTGGTTGAAAACGTAAGGAATAACTAGAATCAATCGCTCCAGTTCCCAAATGAACCTTTAGAAAGTCATCATTTGTCACCATCTTCTCATAAATCCGTGGGTTGTAACTTTCTACTAAATCCACTAATTCATCAACCGATGGAAAATTATATGTCAAGGCTTTCTTTTGTTCCGTCTTTAGACGACTCAATTGGCTTCCTGTCTCTAAGAGATACTCTTGATAATCATCGTTTCTTTTCTGATTCTTCTCTTTGACTTCCTTTTTATTGGTAAAATAGCTCGATACTGAAAATCCAGCTGTCAAGAGACTGGCACTGGCCATTCCCATCATAAGCAAGGCATTTCCCTGCATAAAGACACTAGAGGCTCCGCTAATCACCACCATTCCAACAGGCGGTACGATCGCACGCCATAGCTCACCACGTCTAAGTTTTTCTTCTGGTGCTGGTGAATTGATTTCCACCTTATCCTCAGGCTCTTTTAGATAAATGCGTGGACTTCTACGATAATTAGGAAACTCATGTGGAAACTCAGCTTTATAAGGTTCTTCAAACAAATGATCAGATTGGATAGTGTGCTGTCTGCTCAAGGGCAGGAAATGGATCTGATGTTCTCGAAATGAGAAAAGAAAGCAGTCCACCACCAAAACATCCCCTACCTGAATAGAGGCATCAACTTCCTCTAGAATTTGTCCATTTAGATAAACCTTAGCTCCATTAGATGATCCAGAGAGATGATAGGTATTCTCCTTAACCTTCAGGTAAAGGAGAGCTTGACTTTCAAGGCAAACATCTGCTTTCTTCTCCTTAGAAAAGAGTAAGTCCTGCTTAGGATAGGTAAAGGAATGGATCTGAATCTGTTCATGTGGAATGGCTACCAGACTTTCCTCCTCCTGACCAGCCCAAGGGATTCCGTCCTTTTCAAGACCACTTTCAGTAATTGAGATATGACTTTCTCCAATATTGATTGAGGAGGCCCTTTCGGTCAACTCTTTGTACTCAAAGCATTCTTTAAACGAAAACACATGCCAAAGAACCTCTTCATCTGACAGCTTTTGACTCCAAGTCGCTTGTTTGCCCTTAGTTGCCATTTTTAGTCTCCTTTGATGTACTATTTGCCTTTGAACTTCCGTTTAATTGTTCCTGTAACTTATCAATTTCTTTTTGATACTTTTCAAGGAGTTCTCGCTTTTTCGCTCCGCTCATCGTACTGTCTGTATTGACCTGATCATAGAGCTTTGTATAAGCATGAAGAATATACTGAATGTCCCCAATATTTTGAGCAATATCAAGTGCTTTTTCAAGTTCTCCACGGCCGATATAGATCCAATAAGAAAGAGTATTCTCACTAGATTTCTGTGACAAGTTTCTAGATACAGCTTCCTTTTGTTCTTGAGTCAGATTGTCTAACTCTAACGAGCTAGCCGCAAGTGTATACTGGACTCCCTTCGGAAGACTATTTGGAGCTTCTGACTTAAGACCTTCTACCACTGCCGTATAATCCTTAGCAATGTAACTCGTCTCAGCCTGAATGATTTTATCCTGCTTAGGCACCACATAAAAAGCATAAATACCTGTTGCAATCCCCATCGCAACTGTTACAATTGCGAGTCCTAAAGAACCCCATTTAAACAATTGATAGTTCCTTTTCGAGACAAACAGTTTTTCCTTTTGACGCTTCTCTTCTTGGATACGAGCCTGCTCACTAATGAGATGGTCTACTTCATCAAAAGTCTCCGCTTTAAAAAGAGTTTCCGCAAAAGCATTTTTTACCGTCGTAAGACTATCAATTAACTCTTCAAAGTTGAGCTTAGGTTGTAAAATGAACACAGCTAAAGCCTTATATTGCTTTAACAAGTCCTCTTTCATGAGCGAAAAAGGAACCACACTATCTGTCATCCCTCTATGTCCTAAAAGGACACTTTCCCCGCTCACAAACAGATTATCTGGGTGAATAAAGGGTTTCATAGGCTGATCGACAGTTTCTTTTAAGAATTGTAACTTTTGAAAAAGATGAAGGCGTTCTAAGATTTCTTTATTTTCAACAGCTTCTCGAATCGACTGATAACCTGCTGGAATTTGGTAAGAAAGACGAACGACCTCTTCTGCCTCTTCTTTCACTGCTCCTTGAGCTAAATGTGCCGTGCTTTCTAAAAAGAATCGATACTGCTTCATCCGATTCAGTTGAAATTGATTAGCGGATAACTTAATCTCTAGTTCACCAGCCTCTTTCGACCACTTGGATTGGATACTTGTCTCTTGTACTTTCATTTCTTTCTCCCTACAATTTCTAATTGATCTCCGTTTCCTAAAGGAAAGTCCGCTATCTGGTCATCATCATAAAAGGCAATTGATTTATTAGTCACTTGAAGATCAAAGTGACTTGGTAGCTCTTGGTTCATCATTGAAAATGACTCACATATCAGCTCTTTTACTCTCTTGAATGAAACCTGCGTTGGAAGTTTCAAATCATATATTTGGTCTCTCCATTTTATACCAACCGTAATTGTCTTCATCACACACTCTCCTTCTTAAAACGAAGCACTTTTGAGTACTTCCTACCTAGCCAAACACCTAGATAGGTCACTCCAAGTAGACCTATTCCAAATCCTAAAATAGATAGCCAAGTAGGTAGCGAAGTGTTAGAGGTGCTCTCTCCAGTCAAAATTGCTTCATCTGCTCTATAATCTGCTTGAAACAAGCCACGCGTCACCTTATCCTGACTCTGAAAACTATTAGTATCTTTAGTCCCGGTAAAAAGAGAGGACTGCGCTTGATGAACATTCTCTTGCTGTGCTTTTTGTAGCTGTTTTTCTTTCTTCACACTATCTTCTAAAAATAATTCAGGAATATTCTTAGACTTAGTAGTCTGAGGACTGTTCCCTTGATCATGGATGGTTTGATTATTAATTTCAAGACTTCCATCATCTGCTCGGACATCACCTGAGTTAAGAAAAAGACACAACAATAATAGACTAAAAATGACTTGAACCTTCTTCATAAATCTCCTTCCCCACTTGGTAAAGATAACTTTATTATACTACAAATCACACCATCTCACAAGAAAACAAAAAGGATCCTTACGGATCCTTACCTTGATTATTTCTGGCTCTATAATTTCTGTAGTGGGTAAAACCACTGTAGGAATTATGGAGTCTATTTTGTTGTAGAAAAAAAGCCCTATAAGACCTATAATGAAAAAGTGACCAACCCCTCATTAGAAAGAATCTTATGGAACAATTAAATTTTATCACAAACATACTTGAAATTAAAGACAAAAATATTATTATCTTAGATTATCTTGACGCTGGAACGCATAAAGAAGTCATTGCTAAGCTCGATTATCCTGCCTCTAAATGTCACAACTGTCAAGGACAAATGGCTAAATATGACTTTCAAAAAATCCAAAATCCCCTACCTCGAATGCGCTTGCTACAAGACTCTCATTCGATTGAAAAAACGCCGTTTCCGCTGTAAAAACTGTGGAAAAATAGCCGTCGCAGAGACTTCCTTAGTCAAGAAGAATCACTAGATCGCAACCATCGTCAAACAGAAAATCACTCAAAAATTGATTGAGAAAGTCCCTATGACAGCTATCTCCGAAAGTTTATCTGTCTCCACTTCTACAGTCATTCGTCAGTTACATAAATTCAAATTTAAGACTGATCTTAACCACCTTCCAGAACACATGAGTTGGGATGAATATAGCTTCAAGAAAGGAAAGATGAGCTTTATTGCACAGGACTACGATACAAGAAAGATCCTAGCTATCTTAGATGGACGGACTCAAGCAACTATTCGCAATCATTTCCTTCGGTATTCTAGACAGGTAAGAAGTCGCGTGAAAGTCATTACCATGGACATGTTTAGTCCCTACTACGATATTGCTAGAAAATTTTTTCCAAATGCTAAAATCGTTCTCGATCGTTTTCATATTATCCAGCATCTCAGCCGAGCAATGAATCGCGTACGCATCCAAATTATGAATCAGTTTGATAGAAGATCGCACGAATATAAAGCACTGAAACGTTACTGGAAACTCATTCAACAGGATAACTATACGCTGAGCAGTAAACGATTTTATCGTCCAACATTTCAGTCGCATTTAACCAATAAAGAGATTCTCGAAAAACTTCTCTCTTACTCTCAAGATCTTAGAGATCACTATGAACTCTATCAGCTTTTACTCTTTCATTTTCAAGAGAAGCACGCTGATTATTTCTTTGAATTAATCAAGGAAACTATTTCTTCTGTCAATCCAATCTTCCAGACCATTTTTAGGACCTTTTTGAGAGATCAGGATAAGATCATTAATGCACTTGTACTTCCCTACTCAAAAGCAAAACTTGAAACCACAAATATCCTCATCAAAGTCATTAAGCGAAATGCTTTTGGCTTCCGGAACTTTGAAAATTTTAAAACGAGAATCCTCATCGCTCTTTGAATATCAAAAAGGAGAGAACCAATTTGGTCCTCTCCAGGCTGTAACTTTTTATCAACCCACTACAGTTGACAAAGAGCCTTATTTCTTTCTTGTAAAGAGATTGAGACTAACTCCGATGCCTACAAATAATAAGAGTAGAAGAATCGTTACAATGCTTAAGTTACCACCGACCAAGAGATAACTAAAGCCGTTTTCAATATTTTGTAACGGAGACAGTCGATATAAGAAATTAAGGAAACTTCCTGATTGAGTTGCCACTCCCAAAATAGGAGTTAGTAGGAGATAAAAACCTAAGAGGGATGCAGATACAATATAAGTCGGATACGGAGCTTTCTTCAAGCTGTAAGATAGCACTAAAATCAAGCTTGCCATTAACATAAAGCTATAAATGAACCATAAGAATCCATTAGCTACTGTTGCTACTCCTATTGTAACTCCTGAAAACAAAATCGAACCAACAGTAGCTGTTATGATTGTCGGTAAGAAACTTTGAAGCTTCAAGTCCCACTTTTTCGTTGTCAAAAGATCAGTTTCTTCCCTTTCCTGTCTATCTTTAACAAAGCGTCCGATCGTCATAGCTATCACAAAAGAAATAACCGATAACAACAAGGTCATATAATAGGGGATGATGGAAATGTGACTAGCTGCCTGTGTCTTACCTTCTGTGACTTTTGTAGTAATTGGATCGGATAAGAAATTGAACACTTGCTTGTTATCAGCACCTCCACTTTTCGCATTGGCAAGCACCTTTCCAAACTGTTCTGCATAAGAGGTATTTTTCTCAACTGTACCACTTGTTTCCTTCACACTCTGATTCAAACTGGAAAGGACACCATCTGCGGACTTTTGAATCGATTCTGTTGTCTCGTTTAACTGTTGGATTTGTGGTGAGATATCTCGTACCTGAGCAGCTCCATCAGCTGTAGCTTGTGCAGTTTTTTTAGAACTATCTCGTAAGCTATCGTATTGAGACAAAAGTGACTTCACTTCTTCTTCCAGCTTAGAGGTATTCATCTTCTCTGGTTGTGGATTTTGATCATTGACAACTGATTCATAAGCAAGTTTCTCAGAATCTTTCCACTGATTATGAGCCTCATCTAAGACCTTCTGCATCTCCCCATACCAGGTATTTAAGGCAGAAGCTTGCTTAACAAGCAAATCTGAGTCTGGGAGAGACTGATACACTTGACGAAGGGTGCCTTCTTTAGGATTTTCTTTTTCACCTAGAATATCTGTCACATCCTTTAATTGCTGATCTACCTGTTTGTATAAATTATCTCCTGTAAGCCGATACTTAGTAACTAAAACATCCGATATTTCTGAAGCCCGTTCGTCGTCAGTTAGATTATTGTAGAGACTATATACAGAATCTGGACTAGCCTTTTGTACGAGAGTACCACTTGATAGCGTGCTTGCAAATTGATTGATATCTAAACTTGCCCCTGGTGATGCAAATAGAGTAACGATTTGTTGGGCAGTAAGGTCTAGGTTTTGGAAGTTTTTCAGAATCGCAGGTAAATCCTCAGCCAAAGTGTCATACTTACCATTAAAGACAGATAACTGAGCACTAGCTTGAACTGAACTTCCATCTGTCCAACTATAACCTACTTGGTTATAGGAATTCTTTTTCACATCATCAGATAAATTCCACTTTATCTGACCACTAATCGTGACACTCACCTTTTTAGGAAGTGTCGCATAGCTTGGTTGACTGACTTTTGGTGAAGTAGTTGGCGTTGCTGTCGTACTTTCACTTGTAGAAGTGGAATTTGTAGATGTTGCTGCATCACTTGCATCCGCATTTGAAGTACTTGATCCCCCTGAGTCCGAAGAGGCGACAGGAGTAGTTGACGCCGTTCTTTCATTAATAAATGTGACTTGAATTGTATTTCCTGATACTGCAGCTGTCACATGATAGCCTGTATCTTTTAACTGTTGACGGATAGAGGCTTCAATTGAATCTTTCGTCACACCTTCCAGTTCAAGATTCCCCATATTTGCATCATCGATGTTCAATTGGACTGTCTGACTACCAGTTGACGGATCAAATTCTAGAGTTTGGTGAATGGGATAGGTCACTGGACTAGTAACAGTAGCCGCTGAGGACAGATACTTAAAGGTTGTATTTTGTCCTAAAGAGCCACCCAACTCGCTACTGTAGTTAGACACAATTTTCAGTGCATTACGATAAGTTGTAGCCTCATCTGATGAGATCAATTTATCTTGCTCTAATTTAGCAATGAGAGCACTCAAATCTCCAGATGAAATCATCGGTAGGCGACTAGCAATTGCCTCAATATACTGCTTAGGAAGTTTGCTTCGGTTTTCTGGCTTCGTCATTAAGTTCAAAATAGCCGAGCGAATATCTTTATCAGTAGCTGTCTGATCACTTAAATCCTTAGAGCCATAATAAGTCTCTGCAATGGTCTCCCTGAGTGCTCTAAGCTCCGCTACTTCTTTTTCTAAAGAAGTGATTTGTGCCTCTAAGTTCCCCTTGACCTTACTTTGTGCAGTTTTATACTCCCCCGCCTTAGCTTTGAAATCTGCCATAAAGGATCCGGTTGCCGTATCGGAAAACTGCAATTCTTTTAATTTAGCATTCCCAACAGTGTAAAGGGCATTATACAAGTCAGAATAATGCTTCTGATCATCTGTCCATTGTTTTTCCAAGGCAGCCTTATCTTTTTCAGATTGCTCCTTATATTGGTTGGTTGACTTTTCAAGACGAGTATTAGCTTCTTTTGAAAACTCATTCACAGAGTTTGTTGTAGATTCAAGGGCTTTCCCAGAAGCATCTAAAGAGTTGTTATTCGCTTCCATGCTGCTTGCGACTGATTTAACAAAAGCTTCTTGTTGGGTCTTAAAGAGTTCATTATCCGTCTTCAGACTATTTGCAATGGATTGAGTACTTCTAAATGAATCTGGTAGGGTCGAAAATGGAGCTTGAATATTTGAAATGATGAACGTATTTTGAGATAACTCTGTAGTTGCCATCTGATTCACATTCGTCTGTGCATCTGAAAGATTTCGAATGATGCTCGAAAAATACATCCGAACCACCCGTTGATTAAATCCTTGTAAGACTGTATTAACTTGACTGTGGACAGCCTGATTAGCTTGTTCGTTTTGCCCTTCGCGAATCTGGTAAGAAACAGTGGCTTTTTCTGGAGAAACACTCTCTAAGCTCAACAATTTCTCAGAAAAGTCTGACGGAAGAGTAATAACTGCATCAAACTGACCTGACTTCAATCCTGCTTCAGCCACGCTACGATTGGTTGTCTCCCAGTTATTCTCTGTATCCTGATTAATTAAAGTGACAAAATCCGAGCCTAAATTATAATCAGTATTTTCAAACCTTGCACCTTTATCTTCATTCACAAGCGCATATTGAACCTTAGCAGTTTGCTTGATCTCACTTGAATAGTGAAGGCTCTGATCCTTTAATGCGAAATAAACAAGAGAACCTGATAACAGGGATACGCATGCTACTGCAGTTAAAATTTTTAAGTATCGTTTTTCTTTATGAGGACTATTCATTATTACCTTTTCCACTTATAACTAGCAAAAAACGACGCCCCTTTCGAAGCGCCGTTCACCGATGATTAATTCAAACCAAATGAAGTTGCATCCTGACGGTCACGCTCAGCAACAGTATCGGCGTATTGATTCAATTGTGCATGGATACTTTCAAGAAGTTGTTCCATTTGAGTTACGCTTACTGATAATTGTTGGAATTGTTCCAAGTAAGATTGGAAAGCCGCACCTTGCCATTGTCCTTGGAGACGACCATTTGCGCCTGAAACTTTGTTAATGGCATCTTTCAATTGTTCAGAAGCATTGGTATAAGTTTGTGCTTCAGACTTTAACTGTTCTGGGGTCAACGAAATTGCTGGCATATCATTATTCTCCTTTTTTGACTTGGTCATCTTCCCGATAACCTTATAGTCAATATTGTATCACAAACTCGTCAGATTGCAAGTGTTTTTTAGAATTTTGATTCAACTTTATAAATCGATTGAAAACTTCCCACTATTTGATGTGTTCAATCAAGCATGTCACATCTTTCAATATAAAAATACTAGGTTATAATGCATTTCATTGTAGACTATTGTATCAATTACTGAACTCCTACTTCCATCGACCATCTTGGTGATATCAGAAAATCAAAAAAAAGGGGGTGCAAAACAATTCCCACAGACACCCTACCTGTTGGAACATTTTGCACCCCCTTTGCGTATGTGGGAATAAATTTCATACTTTACCACTATCAATCCTGCTACATCACTTCAGGCTGTTAGATTTATACTTCACTCAAAAATTCAAAAAAGACCGAATATCAAGCCTTTTGTAACCCCTGAAACGGTGGGCTTTATCCCTTTCTCTCCAGCAGTCCTACAACCTCGATATGATGCGTCTGCGGAAAAAGATCCACTGGTTGTACTTTCTGCAACTCGTATCCCAATTCTTGGTAAAGTTTGATATCACGCGCCATGGTTGCGACATTGCAGGAGATATAGGAAATGCGGTCTGCTCCTGTTTGGCTGCTTGCCTTGATAAAGCTTTCTGTGAGGCCTTTTCTTGGTGGGTCTACTAGGATAAGACTTGGTTGAATACCTTCCTTGAGCCAGTTCTTCATGGCACTTTCAGCTGTGTCACATACATAGTAGGCGTTAGCAATCCCGTTGATTGCCGCATTCTTTTTGCTATTCTCAACCGCTTCTGGAATCACTTCAACACCATAGACTTCCTTAACGTGCTTAGCAACGGATAAACCAATGGTTCCAATACCTGAGTAGGCATCAATAACAACATCATCTTCTCTTAACTCCGCAAAGTCAATGGCTGTTTGATAGAGTTTCTCAGCCATCTCTGTATTAACCTGATAGAAAGCTGGTCCTGATATTTGGAAGTCATTTCCCAACATTTGGTCCGTAATGTAATCTTGACCAAAAAGAGTATGCCATTCTTTCCCAAAAATAGCATTGGTATCCTGGTCGTTGATATTTTGCATGACAGAGATAATCTCTGGAAACTGCTTGATTAGTTGTTCAATCAATTGGTCAACACGGAAAACTTTCGGTCGAGTGGTTACCAAAATGACCATGATTTGTCCTGAGTAGTGACCACGACGCACCACAAGATTCCGAATCAAGCCAGACTGTTCCTTTTCGTCATAAGGTTTCAAATCATAACGACGAAGCAAATCTCGAAGAACTGCTACGACTTGGTCAATAACAGGATCCTGGATGAAGAAATCTTCAAGGGGCATAAGGTCATGCGAATTTTTACGGAAAAAGCCAGTTTCCAAGACACCATTGACACGACGAACGGGCACCTGAGCCTTATTACGATACTTGACAGGATTTTCCATACCTAGAGTTTCAGCAACCTCTACATCTGTAATGCCAGCAATCTTGTAGAGACTATCCTTGACTTGCTTGGTTTTAAACTTGAGCTGTTCTGGATAGGCAAGATGCCCCAAATCAGCGATACCTGAACGTAGATACGCTAGGTCAAGGTCTTGGTTACGATGCGGAGAATGTGTAATGTATTCTTCAACTTTCCCATAGCCGATCTTTTTATTTACCTTAAGGACTCGCATGAGGATTTTCTCAGTTGGTAGAGCATTTTCTACAAAGAAAACCAAACCATCTACCTTAGCAACCCCAGCACCTTCATGGGTCAAATCAACAATTTCAACTTCTACAATATCATTTTTCTTTAACATATTTTTCACTTTCTATCGGCCGACAAAAAAAGACGGCAACATTTCTGTTACCATCTATTATATCATGAAATGACCTAAGCACCAAAACTCTTGAAGAAGTTGACAATGGCTTGCCAGAGGGAGTTAAAGAAGTTGCCCCCGTCTTCTAGCGCTTTATTGGCATCAAAGTTGAGGTTGATATTTTTAAAGCTATCTCCAGCTTGGGAAACAATACTTTCCTTGAGGTCATTTAGGGTTTTAGTGAAATCAGCATTATTCAAGATGTCACTCTTTGAGAGGTTAAGTGCAAAATTGATGATGATATTGACCTGGTTTCCTGTTATAACCTGATCAAGTTTGTAGTTTTTTAGTGTGTCTTCTACAATTTTGCGAACATCTTCCTCTGTCAGATTGCCTTTGGCTTCTTTTGCTTTTGCGATTCCTGCCTTGATATCTGCCAAAGCAACATTGAGTTTATTGGCATCGTAACCTGACTTGTCCTTGTTTTCAGCATTGATATCTGATAAGGCTTTTAGCTCCTCTTGGGCCAAGTCTTTATTGGCTTGCGGTACTTTAGCACCATTGGCCTCTAACGAGTAGTAAATCCCTGCCAGGGCACTTTCACCTGTAACTGGAATAGGAGCTGCAACTGTGATTTTGGCATGCTCCACTCCCAGCGTCACCGCTGCATTACGATACATATCCTGCGTCACCTTGGTGATATTTTCAGGCGTTTCAATCTTGATCTCTAGAGGCGACTTATCACCCAGCTTTTGAATCTTGGCTGACGAATAGAGCTGGAGACTAGCATCATTAGCCACATTCATAATGTTCGAATAGATATCAGGTGTCATAGTTTTGATATCTTTGGTGTCTTTTGATGCATCATAGCCCAGTTTGCTAAGAGTTTGGTTTTTCTGGTCTTCAGATAGAGAAGAACCTAGGACATATTCTGGTTGTACATAGGTTTCATCGATTACTTTTTGAACATCGGTTGCTGCGTGGACGCTCGCCATAGCTGTTGCAGCCCACAATACTGCAGCACTTGTTAGAAAGAATTTCTTTCTCATGGGATATTCCCTCCTTTACCTTTCTAGGTTAATAAAACAATCTTAAAGAAAACTTATAGCGAAAAACACCTGGCAAAACCAGATGTTTAGAAGAAATTAAAGAATTTCATGATATAGAGATTAAAGCGAACCTGTCTCGAGTAGTAATAATTTCCACCATTCTCATAGAGTTCGGCTCCGTGAAAGATAGAAATCGGGTTGATATAGGTGTAGGTCTTCCCTGTAATATTGCCTAGGATTGGAGCGACCGTTTCTCGGGAGTAACGCTTGGCTAGTGCCAGAGTATTTTCCTTGCCATTCTGAGCGATAAAGTCGATATAGGCAGGTCCAAAATTATAGGCTTGCACGGCTGTCCAGACATCAACACCCTTTTCCTGAGCTAGATAGAGATTATCAGTCAATGTCTGAATTCCCTGACGAATGCTCGTCACATTGTCATTGATAGTATTTGTGGTACCGCTAGCAGACTCGCTAGACTGCATGACATCGCCTTCTTTTCCCTTTGTTTCGGTATAAATCATGGCGAGCACAAGCTCTTCATTGGCTGGAGTATCTCTTTCATTGAGGATTTCTCGAACCATGGGTTGGTAGGTCATGACTTGCTTCACATCTTGATGGATATGATAGACTTTATAGACAGCGAAAAGGAAGACTGCTAGCACTAGCACTCTTCGTAGTAATTTAAACATTATTTACTTTGAATATCCTCGATATTTTTGATTAAGATAGAATAGGTTCCATTGTCATTTTGGATAAACTCGACAGATTCTGCGTCTTGATAGACGTTATTGGGAACGATGAGCTCGATTCCGTTTGACAAGGAGAGTTTTTGATTTTCAAATTTCTTGAGCTGACGACTGGCATCAATTTCATCAAACTGGACTGGTTCTGGTACGGCTTCCTTAACTTGATCAATAAAGCTCAAACGAGCTGTCAGATTGTTGTCAAAAAGGTCATTAGCCAATTTTTCAGGTGACAGTTCATTGCTTTCTTCAAGATTGTTGAAAATCGCTGATTTGACCTTGGATTGAAATTGAAAATCATCTGTGTTAAAAGATTCAGCAATTCTCTGGGCCGTTTTCTCCAGTTCCTTGATGGATTTCTTTGGTGAAATCTTAGGGGCAACAGCTAGGAGATTATCTGAAAAATAATTCAAGAAAGTCCCATTGTACTTGATACGTTTTTCGATGAGATGGTACTTGCGACTTTGAAGATTGACCACCAAGGCCTCATCAGCCCCTGTTCCAAATCCAGGCAGGTTATTCTGAGTCAGCTTGATTGGATTATCAACTTCCCCACCGAGGTGAGTCAAGGTTTCCCTCAAGGCAATTCGCAAGAAAGCGAAATGCTCTACACCTTCTTTAGAAAATTGCACAAAAATCAAGTCATTGGTCTTGAGATTTTCAGAAATGCTAAACTCTTCTTTCCAGAGATTAGCCAGGGTTACTGATGTCTCCAACAAATCATCTGTGATGTGATTGAAGAAGGGATTTTCTTCTTCGAAAATCCCAGTCTTGGCTTCATCTGAATACACGCGTTCGATTTTTTTACGTAGGTATTCCTCGATTTTTGGAGTGATATTGAGAAACTTATCCGCTAGAAACAACTCAGTATCATCTGGGCTGAACTGATGGATAATAGCTTTCTTAATATAAATGTCCATAAAAGTATTAGTCCTCGTATAGTGGGAAGGCATCTGTCAACGCTTTAACTTCACTTCTCACTTCTTCTAAGACAGCTTCATTTTCTGCATTTTTAAGGGTTTTGATAATGAGTTCAGCCACTTTACGGCTTTCTTTTTCACCAAATCCACGCGCAGTGATGGCTGCAGATCCAATACGAATACCACTTGTCTTGAATGGTGACAAGGTTTCGTAAGGGATTGAGTTTTTATTTAGGGTAATATTAACCTCATCCAGCAAGTTTTGAGCAACTTTTCCGTTCTCTACAACCTTAGTTACATCCACTAGGAAGAGGTGGTTTTCAGTTCCACCGGAGATGATACGGAAATCAGAGTCTTGCAAGAAGACTTCAACCATAGCCTTGCTGTTTTTGATGACATTAGAAGCATATTCCTTAAAGGCTGGATCCAAAACTTCTTTGAAGGAAACTGCCTTAGCCGCCACAATATGCTCTAAAGGACCACCCTGAATACCAGGGAAAATAGCTGAGTTGATTTTCTTAGCTAGGTCCTCATCATTTGTCAAAATCAAACCACCACGAGGTCCACGAAGGGTTTTGTGGGTCGTTGTTGTAGTGATATGAGCGTATGGCACTGGGCTTGGGTGAAGACCGGCTGCCACCAAACCAGCGATATGGGCCATATCGACCATGAGCTTAGCCCCAACAGCATCTGCGATTTCACGGAATTTTGAGAAGTCGATAATTTGAGAATAGGCTGAAGCACCAGCTACAATTAGTTTTGGTTTGACTTCTTGGGCTTGTTTCAAGATAGCATCAAAGTCCAAGAGTTCTGTTTCAGGATCCACACTGTAAGAAACAAAGTTGTAGGTTTGACCTGAGAAACTAACAGGAGCTCCGTGAGTCAAGTGTCCACCTGCTGCCAAATCCATCCCCATAACGGTATCACCTGGCTCAATCAAGGCCATGTAAGCAGCACAGTTGGCTTGGCTTCCTGAGTGAGGTTGGACATTGGCGAATTTAGCACCAAAAATTTCTTTTGCACGTTCAATCGCTAGAGTTTCTACCACGTCTACTACATCAGTTCCACCATAATAACGGCGTCCTGGGTAACCCTCGGCATATTTGTTTGTCAAGATAGACCCTTGAGCTGCCATAACAGCCTTGGAAACCACGTTTTCCGAAGCAATCAACTCAATGTTGTTTTGTTGGCGTTCTTCTTCTTTGGCAATAGCATTCCAGAGATCAGCATCGTATGCTTTAAAATCGTCTTTATCAAAAATCATAGGTCTTCTCCTTTATAGTGTGACTGGTCCTTTAGTTTATTTTTCAATAAGAAAAAAACTAAAAGATGCGAATAAACCGTTTCTGCATTTTATCACAAGTATAACCAACTTTTTCATAAAATGCATGAGCACCCAGACGATGATCAGCAGAGTTTAAGCGGATAAACTCATAGTCCCGTCTTTTTGCTTCTTGATCCAACCCTTGCAGTAAGCTTTTACCGATACCTTGCCCTTGTGCTTGAGGCGAAACCGCTAAGCCTAAGATATTAAAGCCTGCTTTGGAATAGAGAGATTCATAAACTTCAGCATGGACATATCCAAGTAGGACATGGCTGACCTCATCCTCATAGCCAAGTAGGAAATGATGAGAATCCTGAGACAGTCTAGCTAGTTGACTAGCTGTGTCCTCTGGACTAAAAGTATAGCCCAAAGTCTCTTGATTGATGTCACATATAGCTTTTACATCTGTTTCTTGCAAATCTCTTAGCATCTCATTCCTCCTCAAAAGAAATCTCTGGCAACTGAGCAAGAATATCTTCACGCTTGATCGCCCCTTGGCGTAAGATTTTCACCTTATCTCCAGACAAATCCAAAATCGTCGAATCCTGTCCAGTTAAAGAAACATCGTCCTCCAGACCCAGAACCTCTTGGTCAAAATCCTCTAGAATTTGAGCAAAGGTCACTCCACTTGCCTGACCTGAAATATTGGCAGACGGCCCAATCAAGGGACCTGTCTCTCGAATCAAATCAAGTGTAATGGGGTGACTCGGCATCCGAAATCCTACCGTTACAAGACCAGAATTGACCCAATAGGGAACTCTGTCATTGGATTCGAGGATAATGGTCAAGGGCCCTGGTAAAAAGGCCTCTACAAGTTTTTCTAGATAAGTTGGCTGATTCTTTGAAAAGTGCAAGATGTCCTCTAGAGAAGAGACATTAAGATTGAGCGCCTTATCTCTAGGACGACGTTTGAGTTGGTAAACATGGTCAACAGCTTTTTCGTCTAAGGCCTTAGCAAAAAGACCGTAAACCGTCTCTGTAGGCAGAACGACAGCTCCACCATTTTCTAACTCTTGTCTAATCCTGTCCATCATCAACCACAACCATCCTATCTTGACCAAATTGGTCCTTGAGTGTTCGTACTCGTTTTTCAGGAAGATATTTCCTAAAAAGCGCAGGAACACTTTGACCTTGCTTGTATCCAATTTCAAGGTAAATCTTACCACCATCTGTGAGATAGTCTTTTGCATCTTCCGCAATTCTGCGATAAATAGCTAGGCCATCCTCATCTGCAAAGAGAGCTAGATGAGGCTCCGAATGTAAAACATTCAAACCGACCTCCGACTCATCTTCACGAGAGATATAGGGTGGATTGGATACAATTATATCATATTTTTCAGAAATTTCTGCAAAACAATCAGATTTTTTAAAAAATATCTGGAGATTCTGAACTTTAGCGTTTTCAGTTGCCAAATCTAGTGCATCCTGTGAAATATCAACTGCTGTAACCAACCAATTTGGTCTGTTTTTTGCTAGGGCGAGGGCGATGGCACCACTTCCCGTACCGATGTCCAAGACCCTGAGATTTTCTTTAGGATTGTCTGCCAAGATTAGTTCTACCAACTCCTCTGTTTCCGGACGAGGAATCAAAACCCGCTCATCTACTTTTAACTGCATTCCAAAGAAATCTGCGTGATCAATGATATACTGAGCTGGTTTGTGAGCTGCTAACTGCTGATAAATTTCTTCTACAAATTGTCTTTCTTTCTCTGTTACCTCTTGCTGAAGGGCAAAGACAAAGTCCGTAAATGAGAGATTTTTTAAGCTACGATAGACAAAAGAGAGGCTTTCTGCTTCCTCTCCTTGTCTTATCAACTCTTCTTCAAAATCTGAAAATAATTGAGCTAATTTCATTAATTGTTTAATTCTTCTAATTTTTGTGTTTGGTCATAAAGAACCAAGGCATCCACAACTTCATCCAATTTACCAGACAATATGGTATCTAGTTTTTGAAGGGTCAAGCCAATACGGTGGTCTGTGACACGGTTTTGTGGGAAATTGTAAGTACGGATCCGTTCTGAACGGTCACCAGTACCGATAGTAGACTTACGTTCAGCGTCTTGTTCATCTTGGGCAATCTGAGCAAAATGGTCAGCAACACGGGCACGAATGATTTTCATGGCCTTCTCACGGTTTTTCTGCTGGGTACGTTCTTCTTGCATCTCAACCTTGATATTGGTTGGCAAGTGAACGATACGCACGGCAGTCGCAACCTTATTGACGTTCTGACCACCAGCACCTGATGCGTGGTAGATGTCAACACGAAGATCTTTTGGATCGATATCGTATTCTACTTCTTCGACTTCAGGCATAACAAGAACTGTAGCAGTTGAGGTATGAACACGACCTTGGCTTTCTGTCACGGGGACACGCTGCACACGGTGGGCACCTGATTCGTACTTAAGCTTAGAATATACAGATTGACCCGAAACCATAGCAACCACTTCTTTGAAACCACCGACACCATTCATAGAAGCCTCCATGACTTCAAAGCGCCAGCCTTGGGCTTCAGCATACTTTTGGTACATAGTTAGCAAATCTCCAGCGAAGAGCGCCGCTTCGTCTCCACCAGCTGCTCCACGGATTTCAAGGATGATGTTCTTGTCATCGTTTGGATCCTTTGGAAGGAGCAAGATTTTCAGTTTTTCTTCGTATTCTTCTTTTTCAGCCTTGGCATCTTTGAGCTCTTGCTTGGCCATTTCCTCCAAGTCCGCGTCTCCACCAGATTCCTTAATCATCTCTTCGGCATCAACGATGTTTTGAAGGACTTGCTTGTATTCACGGTAGGCAGTTACCGTATCACGAGTAGAAGCTTCTTCTTTCGAAAGCTCCATGAAACGCTTGGTATCTGAGACGACATCTGGGTCACTCAGCAATTCTCCTAGTTCTTCATAACGGTCTTCTACAGCTTGTAGTTGATCATAGATGTTCATTTTTTCTCCTTAGTTCTAAATTGTTAAATCATAGATTGCTACTACTTCGTTCTCAAATATTTCCCCAGTTTCTTTAAATCCATAACTGAGGTAACAAGATCTTGCATGTTCATTTTCTGGTTCATAAGACAACCAAAGTTTATTGTCTAAACCTGCTGGCGCTGTCCGAACATAGTCCAGCACTTTATCCATAATTGGTTTAAAATATCTTTGATTTTGAAAATTCTTATCAATCATAAAACGAAATAGTAAATAATTTCCACTACTAATTC
The DNA here is from genome assembly GCF_002096685.1 of Streptococcus oralis subsp. dentisani. Taxonomy (GTDB): domain Bacteria; phylum Bacillota; class Bacilli; order Lactobacillales; family Streptococcaceae; genus Streptococcus; species Streptococcus oralis_AD. The sequence continues at coordinate 28,022 of NZ_NCVA01000041.1, forward strand.
CGATCTTTTTATCATAAGCTATCATCACAAAACCTATAATTGCATCATTATCATAAACTGCCAATGGAGCTACAAAATTTCCATTTTTAGTGTAGACATATGCTTCAGCTAAACTAATTGCGTTGGTTGCAATGAATTGTTTTTGATATTCCTTGACATCCAAATTCAAAACATCAAAATAATTTTCCATTGTAACATCTCTTAGTTCAATTGTCATAGTTGTGCTCCTTGTTAGATGTTATCATTGGCGCAAAATAATGTTTACGGCAAACCGAGATATAGGTTTCATTGCCACCAATTTGAATTTGTTCGCCATCATAAACGGGCAGCCCATCCTGAGTACGCAACACCATGGTCGCCTTTTTCTTACAGTACTGACAGATGGTCTTGATTTCGTCAATCTTGTCTGCTAAGAGCAAGAGGTATTTTGAACCTTCGAACAATTCATTGCGAAAGTCATTCTTCAAACCAAAAGCCATGACAGGGATGTCTAACTCATCAACAACACGAGCTAGGTCGTAAACATGGTGACGCTTGAGAAACTGGGCCTCATCGACCAACACACAGTAAGGTTTTTCAGGTAAGTCACGGATATAACCGAAGATATCTGTCGTTTCCTCAATCGCAATGGCTGGGCGTTTCATGCCAATCCGACTAGACACATAGCCAACACCGTCACGCGTATCCAGAGCCGAAGTCATAATCACAACTCCCTTTCCTTGCTCCTCGTAGTTATAGGCCACCTTGAGAATCTCAATCGTCTTACCAGAGTTCATGGTCCCATAACGATAATACAACTGTGCCATGCTATTATTTCACGTCCATTTCTAAATTTTTGCTACATTCTAGTATATCATAATTTTCTGAAGCTTTAAACGGCAAAATGTGGTAAAATAGAAGAAATCAAAAACTAGTGGAGGAAGCTATTATGCCATTTGTACGCATCGATTTATTTGAAGGACGCACGCTCGAGCAAAAAAAAGCTCTTGCTAAGGAAGTAACGGAAGCTGTTGTCCGTAACACAGGAGCACCTCAATCTGCTGTCCATGTCATCATCAATGACATGCCTGAAGGAACTTACTTCCCTCAAGGAGAAATGCGCACCAAATAAACTAGCTTAAGCAGAATTGCTTAGGCTTTTTCAATCTCCAAGTAGCATCCATTGAAGAAATAACCTAAATTTGTTACAATTTGAAGAGATGCTTGGATACATATCCTAAGAAAAGAAATACAAAAGGAAATAGTATGATTACACGTGAATTCGACACCATCGCTGCTATCTCTACTCCACTAGGAGAAGGGGCTATTGGTATTGTCCGCCTGAGTGGAACTGACAGTTTTGCCATTGCACAAAAAATCTTTAAAGGTAAAGACTTGAGTCAGGTTGCTAGCCACACTCTCAACTACGGTCACATCGTTGACCCTCAAACTGGTAAGGTCATGGACGAGGTTATGGTTGGGGCTATGAAGTCTCCCAAAACCTTCACTCGTGAGGATATTATCGAGATTAACACCCACGGTGGGATTGCAGTAACCAATGAAATTCTTCAGCTAGCTATACGTGAAGGAGCTCGGTTGGCAGAACCTGGTGAATTTACCAAGCGTGCCTTTCTAAATGGTCGTGTGGACTTGACACAGGCTGAGGCAGTGATGGACATCATCCGTGCCAAAACTGACAAGGCTATGAATATCGCTGTCAAACAATTGGACGGTTCCCTTTCTGATCACATTAACAATACTCGGCAAGAAATCCTCAATACGCTTGCCCAAGTAGAGGTCAATATCGACTATCCTGAGTACGACGATGTTGAGGAAGCTACTACTGCTGTTGTCCGCGAGAAGACTATGGAGTTTGAACAATTGCTAACCAATCTCCTTAGAACAGCTCGTCGCGGTAAGATCCTCCGTGAGGGAATTTCAACTGCCATCATCGGGCGTCCCAACGTTGGAAAATCGAGCCTCCTCAACAACCTCTTGCGTGAAGACAAGGCTATCGTAACTGACATCGCTGGTACGACACGAGATGTTATCGAAGAATACGTCAACATTAACGGGGTTCCTCTCAAATTGATTGATACAGCTGGAATCCGTGAAACAGATGATATCGTGGAACAAATCGGTGTCGAACGTTCGAGAAAAGCCCTCAAGGAAGCTGACTTGGTACTACTAGTGCTAAATGCCAGTGAACCACTAACAGCACAAGACAGACAACTCTTAGAAATCAGTCAGGATACCAATCGCATTATTCTTCTTAACAAAACTGACCTGCCAGAAGCGATTGAAACTTCTGAACTTCCTGAAGATGTCATCCGTATTTCAGTTCTTAAAAACCAAAACATTGATAAGATCGAAGAGCGTATTAACGATCTCTTCTTTGAAAATGCTGGTTTGGTTGAGCAAGATGCTACTTACTTGTCAAATGTCCGTCATATTTCCTTGATTGAAAAGGCCGTTGAAAGTCTACAAGCTGTTAACCAAGGTCTGGAACTGGGGATGCCAGTTGACCTTCTTCAGGTTGACTTAACTCGTACTTGGGAAATTCTCGGAGAAATCACTGGTGATGCTGCTCCAGATGAACTCATCACCCAACTCTTTAGCCAATTCTGTTTAGGAAAATAAGAAAAATCCATGATCGTTCATTCGGTCATGGATTTTATTATCTTTATTAGTAATCTGGTCTTAGGACACCTGTTACGGTTGCCTTAGTTGCTTCGTAGTCGCCATCTACAACAACTTTGATAATGCGTTTGGCATCTTCTTCCGGCGCTGGAACTAGAGGTAGACGAGTTGGTCCAGCTTCAAATCCCATATAGTTCAGAACCGCCTTAACTGGAGCAGGACTTGGATAAGAGAAGAGGGCATTGACCTTAGGAATGAATTTACGTTGAATTGCTGCAGCTTTTTTCATATCGCTTTCTGCAATTGCAGTGAACATTTCGTGCATTTCATCTCCATTTGTATGAGAAGCAACCGAAATAACCCCATCTGCACCGAGATTCATAGCATGGAAGGCATCGCCATCTTCACCTGTATAAATCAAAAACTCTTCTGGCTTGTGCTCAATCAAGTAAGCCATATTTGCCAAGCTGGTACATTCTTTAACACCGATAATATTAGGATGGTCAGCCAAACGAAGCATGGTTTCTGGAGTTAATTCCACTACTACACGACCTGGAATGTTATAGATGATAATGGGTAGGTCCGAAGCATCCGCAATCGCCTTAAAGTGCTGATACATCCCTTCTTGAGAAGGTTTATTGTAGTAAGGCACGATAGCAAGACCAGCAGCAAAACCACCAAAGTCTGCGACTTCTTTGACAAATTCGATAGAGTCACGTGTGTCATTGGTCCCTACACCCGCAATCAAAGGAACACGTCCATTGACAACCTTTTGCACAGCCGCAAACAATTCCAACTCTTCATCGTGGGTCAAGGTCGGACTCTCAGCAGTTGTTCCTGCGAGAAGAATTCCGTCTGTGTGATGGGACAACAAATGCTCAATCAAAGCAGGAATGGCATCAAAGTTGATGGAACCATCCTCATGGAAAGGGGTAATGAAGGCCGTGATGATTTTACACTCTTTTAAATCTTGGTAAGACATGTGAAACACCTCTCTATTTCAAAGAAGGAGTTCATTCGAACTCCTAAACCATTATTTCAATTCAAATTTCAGATCAGCTGTTGGACGGACCAAACCACGCTCATGAAGTGTTTCTGCGATTTGAACTGAGTTCCAAGCAGCACCTTTGAGGAGGTTATCTGAAACAACCCACATATGGATTCCTTTTTCAGCATCCAAGTCTTTACGGATACGACCAACAAAGGTATCACGTGAGCCAACAGCATTGATAGCTTGCGGATAGATTTGATGAGCTACATCATCCTCCAGAACTGCACCTGGAAAGGCTGCGATGGTTGCTTTCACTTCTTCAATTGGAGCCACTTCTTTTGTTTCGATATAAACAGACTCAGAGTGAGCTGACAAGACGGGAATACGAACACATGTTGCAGACACTGCGATGCTATCATCTTCCATGATTTTCTTCGTTTCCTTGGTCATCTTCATCTCTTCGTAAGTGTAATCATTGTCAGTGAAGACATCGATTTGTGGAAGAGCGTTAAAGGCGATAGGATAGTGTTTCTTGTCACCGCCTGAAGGCAAGATTTCCGCATGCAAATCACGTGGGGTCACACCATCATTCAATACTTGACGAAGTTCACGTTGTGTTTCAAGAATCGCTCCCATACCTGCACCTGAAACAGCCTGGTAAGTTGAAACGATGATACGGTCCAAGCCCCATTTTTGACGAACAGGCTCAAGCGCCACCATCATTTGGATTGTCGAACAGTTAGGGCAGGCAATGATTCCGTTGTGGTCATCAAGTGCGTGAGCATTGACTTCTGGAACAACCAAAGGAACATCTGGATTTTGACGGAAATAAGATGTGTTATCTACTACTACCGCTCCAGCTTGAACTGCGTATGGTGCATACTTAGCTGATGTCGAACCACCTGCTGAGAAGAGTGCAATATCAACGCCCTCAAAAGCTGTCTCAGTCGTTTCCTCAATCGTAATATCTTGGTCTTTAAATTTCAGAGTCTTGCCTGCTGAACGTGAAGAAGCAAGGTAACGAATTTTATCGATTGGAAGCGTTGATTCTTCCAACATTTTTATCATCTGAGCTCCGACAGCACCTGTCGCGCCGACTACAGCAACTGTATATCCCATAAATAACCTCTTTCGGAATTTTCTAAAAATTTCTATAATAGGAATATTATACTACTTTTTCAATGAATTGCAAAGCATTTTGAGGCTATATTTTCTGAAAATTAAAAATCCCTAGCCATTCGACTAGGGACTAAGAGGCATCTTCATGTGATGAGCAGGTTCACACAACTCATCAAGGTCCGCTCCTGCGTTATGACCTCCTTATGCTCAATAGTAGTCCGAAGACTACCTATCGACTCATCGCAACTACTATTCTACTAGATAGAGTCACTTTTGTCAACAGTCAAAACTCTTTGTCTACATTTATACAGGTAGATAAGAAAAACCTTGGTCTCCCAAGGTTATTTCGTCTCTATCATGCTAATTGCCGGGATTGAACCGGCGACCTCATCCTTACCATGGATGCGCTCTGCCAACTGAGCTAAATCAGCTTACCTAAAAAGTATACTATAGTTCTATGCTCTTGTCAAGCGCTCTCTTTTAATTTTATGGAATGAAAAAAGCTAGATTTAGCAAGAATCTAGCTTATAAACTCCTTATTTTGTTAGATCGATTCGCTGTCCCAGTTTATTGATCAAAATCGCACCTACGATTAGTGATGCAAACTCACCAATTCCAGTAGAAAACCATGTCAAGAAGAATGGAGCTTCTGCGACAATATAGAGTTCTGCTGCAATGGTAATCATTGAAATGGAGAACAGGATTGAAAAGAAGAAATGATCTTTTCGAATCAAACCATTGAACAGATAGTCTTTCTTGTACTTGCTAAATAGCCATACACCTAGACTAAGGAAAACCAGGGTAGAGCCCCCACCGACAAAGACATCAATTATGCCAAAACTAAAGAAATTAGCAATCATACAACCAATCGTCACACCGATGATGTATTTAGGATTGTAAAAGGCCAAGAAATTCATCATCTCAGAAATACGGAACTGGTAGGCACCGTAGCTAATGGCATTAAGGGGTGGGGTGATGGTCAAAACCACATAGATAGCAGCAACGATAGCAATATCTGCCATATCACGAACAGTTAATTTTTTCATGTTTTCTCCTTTGGCGGTTTCCCGCGTAAAATATGCTTGGTGAAAGAAGCTAAGCACCAAGGGTTGATTGAATCAACCTTACCAGTATAGCACAATAGCCAGCTTTATGCTATACTAAAATCATGAAAAAACTAATAAAAACTTTCTTTGATAACGAAATCCTCTCCTACTTATTTTTCGGTGGAGCTACTACTCTGATCTCGATTTTATCACGTTTGCTTATTTACCATATCAGTCACCAGGAAATCCTAGCAACCGTAAGCGCAAATATCATTGGGATTCTCTTTGCCTTTATCACAAATGACACCATCGTCTTTAAGCAAAAGAGAAAGAATTGGCCGACTCGCCTGGCTAAGTTTTTCTTAGCTCGTCTCTCTACTCTTGGTCTTGACGTTCTTTTAACTTATATCTTTGTTACATCTTATCCCGATATTATCGGGCAATTTGTCAACGATCAACTAGATCAGGTTAATGCCATCGAAACGCTAATTGCGCAGGTTTTGATTATCATTCTTAACTATATTTTTAGTAAAGTATACGTTTTTTATAAATGAAATGGATGTCATTAAGCATTAAGGTTGCAATATTTAGGTATTTCAGGTACAATTAAGACTAGTTTTTGAAAGGAAATTATGAAAATGTTAAAAGATCTTAAAGAATTTTTGCTTCGTGGCAATGTCGTTGACCTCGCTGTCGGTGTTATCATCGCCTCTGCTTTTGGTGCTATCGTTACTTCACTTGTAAATGACATCATCACTCCACTTATCTTGAACCCAGCTTTGAAAGCGGCGAACGTAGAACGTATCGCTGAACTTTCATGGAATGGTGTTGGTTACGGTAGCTTCTTGAGTGCTGTTATCAACTTCTTAGTGATTGGTACTGTTCTTTTCTTCGTTATCAAAGCTGTTGAAAAAGCTCAAAACCTTACTAAGAAAGAAGAGCCAGCTGAGGATACACCTGCTGCTCCAACTGAACTTGAAGTCCTTCAAGAAATCAAAGCTCTTCTTGAGAAAAAATAAGACAAATAAAGGATCTAGCTTCATGCTAAATCCTTTTTTCTTATGTGACTTTCAGTCCGTCTCGCTCCGCCAGGTGCGAGACAAATAAACCACCCGCTATGCGGGTGCGCGTCGAAGGTTATACCAAAAAAACTCCAAACGCGATACAATAAAGGTGTTCAAGCCAATTGTAAAGCGAGAGGAGAAAAATATGGCACAAAAGGCACATAGTTTATCACACACAAAGTGGATGTGTAAATATCATATTGTGTTCACCCCTAAGTATAGACGAAAAGTCATTTATAATCAATATCGAAGTAGTTTGGGAGAAATATTCCGCCGATTATGTAGTTATAAAGGAGTTGAGATTATCGAAGGTCATTTAATGCCAGACCATGTACATATGTTAGTCAGTATTCCACCGAGGATAAGTGTTTCAAGTTTCATGGGGTATTTAAAAGGTAAAAGTGCACTCATGATGTTTGACAAACACGCCAACCTCAAGTACAAGTTTGGGAATCGGCATTTCTGGGCAGAAGGTTATTATGTGAGCACAGTAGGGCTCAATGAAGCCACAATTAAGAAATATATTCAAGATTAAAGAAATTATTCAGTGGATGATTTCTTCACGAGTATGAAAATTCGAGAACGAGTAAAGCATGATATAGCACTAGATAAATTAAGTGTAAAAGAATATGAGGATCCTTTAGGGATAGTGGTAAGTAGTACCAAGGCCTCTTTAAGAGGCAAGTGACGAGTCAAGAGCAATGAGGCTTGAACAACGTGAAAGACAGCGTCTTTAGGCGCTGGCTGGTAATTTGGGCTTATAGCCCTGGTACAAACCACCCGTTAGACGGGTGGTTATGATTTAGTCTTTCGGCAACTTACCAGCCTTTTCTAGCATTTTCTTAATCAAGTAAGGCATCTTCACATTTTCACGGCCTTTTTTCTCAATCAGTTTTTTCACAAATTCTGGCATCTGAAGGTCGTCTGTCTCCTCCATAATATCCTTGGTGGTTGCTGAAGGCGCTAATTCGTCAAAGGTTTCTTCTTCTGGGAGAAATTCCTTAAATTCTTTTTGTTCATTGGCTCTTACAGTATCAACTAAAGCATCAATTAAACGAGAATCTGTGTTTGGCATAGGTGGTCGATGATAGGTTATACCTAATTCTCGACATAATTCATAACATTCTACATCGTTATCAAAAAGAACTTCGATATGTTCACTGATAAAGCTAATTGGTACAAAAATATAATGCTCTGGATGTTGCTTTTGTTCTCTCAAATACTCAAGTACATCTGGCTTGATCCAAGGGATTCCAATATCACTCTCGCTCTGCCAAGTATTGGTATACTGGTCGGCTGTTAGACTGAGTTGCTCTGCTATCAACTTGATATTATCAAAAATCTGATCGATATAAGGATCTCCAAAGTCCAAGGCAAAAATGGGGACGCTATGGGCTGAGAAAATCACCTTAAAGGACTCTTCTCTCACATCGTTTCGTAAAATTTTGCTAATCTCATCTGTCCAGAAGTCCAGCAAAGACTGTTGCTGATACCAATCCTTAATGACTAAAAATTGTATTTGCTGGCTCTCCAGAAACTTTTCATACCCCATAACCGAGTAGAAGGAATAATGGGGTTCTAAAATCAAGCAAATACATTCTTCAACACCATCAGCCTCCATCTGCTTGATAACATCAGGGATAAAGGGCCGAGAAAATTTGTTGGCAAAGTAGATGCCATACTCTTCTCCTAAACGTTCCTTGACTAAATTGACCTCCTCACGTGTAATCCTCTGCAGGGGCGTACCACCTATACGAACATAATTGTCATAAAGAGTCTGAATCTCGTGATCCTTGGGCCTGATTCCACGACGAATATTGGTAAAAAAATCCGCCACACTCTCAAAGGTAATCTCTTCTGGCGACCCGAATGTCATCATTAAAATTGCTTTTTTCATTTATATGTCCTTGTGATATTTTTTTCAATTACCATTGTACCATGAAATATATAATAAATAAACGCTTTCATTCATTTTATTTTTATTTACTCCTCTTTGTTTTTCTCTCCATTCTATGATACAATGAAAAAAATGATATTAAAGGAGTTTTTATGACTTATCCCAACCTTTTAGAGCGTTTCTTGACCTACGTTAAGGTTAATACGCGTTCTGATGAACACTCGACTACTACTCCAAGTACGCAAAGCCAGGTAGATTTTGCGACCAATATTCTTATTCCTGAAATGAAACGTGTTGGTCTGCAAAATGTTTACTACCTCCCAAATGGTTTCGCCATTGGTACCTTACCAGCAAACGATCCTAGCCTGACACGCAAGATTGGCTTCATCTCCCACATGGATACAGCTGACTTTAATGCTGAGGGAGTTAATCCGCAAGTTATCGAAAACTATGATGGTGGAGTTATCGACTTAGGTGATTCTGGCTTTAAACTAGATCCAGCTGACTTCAAGAGTCTTGAGAAATATCCAGGCCAAACTCTCATCACAACAGATGGCACGACCTTGCTGGGTGCTGATGACAAGTCAGGGATTGCTGAAATTATGACTGCTATCGAATACCTGACTGCTCATCCCGAAATCAAGCATTGTGAGATTCGTGTTGGTTTTGGACCTGACGAAGAAATCGGTGTTGGTGCCAATAAGTTTGATGCAGAAGACTTTGATGTAGACTTTGCCTATACAGTCGATGGTGGACCACTAGGAGAACTGCAGTACGAGACTTTCTCAGCAGCTGGTGCTGAATTGCATTTTCAAGGTCGCAATGTTCACCCTGGTACTGCCAAAGGGCAGATGGTTAATGCCCTTCAGCTGGCGATTGATTTTCATAATCAACTTCCTGAGAATGACCGACCAGAACTGACAGATGGTTACCAAGGTTTCTATCATCTTATGGATGTGTCAGGTAGTGTCGAGGAGGCGCGTGCAAGCTATATCATTCGTGACTTTGAAAAGGATGCCTTTGAAGTGCGTAAAGCAGCTATGCAAGCCATTGCTGACAAGATGAATCAAGAGCTTGGGAATAATCGCGTGACCTTAACTCTGACAGACCAGTACTACAATATGAAGGAAGTCATTGAGAAAGACATGACGCCCGTTACCATTGCTAAAGCTGTTATGGAAGATTTAGGTATCACGCCAATTATCGAACCAATCCGCGGTGGAACAGATGGATCTAAGATTTCCTTTATGGGTATCCCAACTCCAAATATCTTTGCAGGTGGTGAAAACATGCATGGACGTTTTGAATACGTCAGCCTTCAGACTATGGAGTGTGCGGTGGATACCATCATTGGCATTGTATCTTATAAAGACTAAAAAAGACGAGGTAGCTCAGCTACTTCGCCTTTCTTTTTATTCATTTGGTTGAGTACTTGGCTCAGACTCACTTTGCGCTTGCTTTTCTGTTGGTTGAGAAGCAACTGTTTCACTGTCTTTCTCAGACTTAGATTGGCTATCAGTTTCACTTGCTTTTGAACGGAGTTCCTGGTTCAAGCTAATGATTTCTTTAGCTAGAGTGAGGAGACCTTCTTTATCACTGCTTTTGGCTGCAAGTTGATCAAATAGGCCATCAACACGTTCAAAGTCTGCATCGGATCCTTTGTTATCCTCTAAGTACTTGTGAAGAGAGAGCAAGACATTATAGAGTTTTTGGTAGATAATTACCGTTTGTGGATCTTGTTCTGCTTCTTTTTTCTCTCGTTGGATAGTCGCTGCAATACGATTTAAAAGATCCTCAAGTTGTGTTTTAGCTTCGTCAAGGTCTGCATTTTCCTTTTCAGTAGCCGCTTTGATATTAGCTGCTTCTTCAGCTAGAGATTGTTTGACACCATCTTCTTTGACACGCGCTAGGAGTTGGGCAGCTTTTGTTAGAAGAGCATTCACTTCTTCCTTTTTAACATGGCTAACCCGCTCTTCTGGCATAAAATCACCATAGAGTTCTTTTAGGAATTCATAGATGGCTGTCTTAGCGGTTTGACTATCCACTTTTTCTGTATCCAGAATGGTTTTACCAGCTTTTGTAGATACGGGTTCTTCTTTGAGAGCTTCTTCTACTTCTAGCTTAGTTTGGTAAATAGTTGGGAATAGCTTGTTCAAGTCGGTTGCTTTGAGGAAAGATTGTGACTGGTAAAGTTCCCAAGTCAACTTGGCAACACGGTTCCGAAGTTCTTCTCTCAAACGACCATCAGACACATGTTCGTAGAAGTACTTGATGTACTCTACTGTTGTAACCCCGGTCCGATCTTGGAAATCTTGCAAGGCCTGCAGTTTCGCTTCAATGGCAGCCAACTCTGTCTCATCCTGTGCTAGTTTTGCTTCCTGCAAATGTACCAAAAGATCTTTCTTAGGCAAGCCATAAGTGTCCGTGTCCAAAGTATTAATCTTATCTACTAGGGCTTGGTACTTCTTATCCAAAGGTGAAGTTTCAACTGGTGCCACACTTTGATCCACATGGATGTATTGCTTGTCAAAGAGATCCAAGGCTGCTAGATATCCACCAGTTGAGTTTGTTGCCAGTTTTTTCATATTTTCGGTGAATTGCCCCAAAGCAAGTTCAACACGTCTCTGCGTGATTGGCTGGTCTTTGTAGAGACTTCTGCTATCTGCTAAAAGTTGATCCACCTTAGATAGAACTGTTTGTTCATCAAATGCTCCAGGTTGATAGGTCGATTGTAGGGCCGGAATCTTATTTTTCAAAGCTACTTCATAGCCCTTAGTTTGAACCTTGATGTAGTGATTGTGGTCTCCGTGAGGAATCACAAAACTACCACTTTCTACCTGTAAACTATAAGGAGATACCCCATCACGTAGGGCAGTCGTATACAGTTCATTTAGGAAATCCAGTTCTGGATTCCCAGTTTGGAGAGGAATACGAACATGTTCTTTTCGAACGGCATAGGGATGGATATGGGTTGGATCATAAGCTTGATCCGGATTTCCAAAGACAAAGAATCCATTTGAAATGCGAATTGCTTCGAGCGGTACTCCGTAGGTCTGTGAGATATACTTGATTTTTTCTTCATCGCTCGCATCTCTCGAGAAACTTTCCACAGTCTTTGCAAGTGGTTGAACGTGCTGAGACTGATGATTTTCTTTCAAGCGGGATTGGGCAGCTTTGATTTGGGCTGCAGTCAAGTCCTTCTTAAAGAAATAATGAGCGTGATCTCCATGTGAAACTACAAAACCTTGCTCATCTTCACTAATAACACGATCAGCTGCAAAACCATGATCATGTTCTTCACCATGGTGGTGTTCATGTTCCTCTCCATCATGGTCATGATCTTCATGGTTGGTGTCCTGACTTCCATAGTCACCGTCTTGGTCATGATGATCTTGTTGAGCTGGATGCTCTGCTGGTTTGCTTGGATTTTCCAAAGGTGTTGGTTGCCCACTGTCGCTAGATAAAGGAATCATACGTGCAATCTTTTCTTCCAATGCAGAAAGCTTTGTATATGGGATGAAATGATAGTGATTTCCGTGAGGAATCGCCACACCACTCGGCGTTCTACTTGAAATCTTAGCAGGGTCAAAAATCAAGCCATCTGATTCAGCATAACGTTGAGTACGTGGAAGAGCATAGAGTTGTTGCAATAGACTCTGAAGACTCTCTTCTTGACTCAGGTTGGTCGTTTGACTAGTTGCGTTTGGAGTCGGACGATAGTCAGTTACACTTGGCTGATTTCTAGTTCCAGAGAGGTAGGCTTGGGCAGCAGCCAATTCGCTAGCAGACAAGGAACTCTTAGGAATGTAGTGATAATGTCCAACATGAGGGACAATATAAGCATCTCCAGTATCCTCTATAATATCAGACGGATTAAAGATGTAGCCATCATCTGTAGTATAGCGACCTTGTGATTGAGCGAGAGCCACTGCACTGTTTGAAGTTGGTGCATCATGAGTATGACCTTGTTTTTGGCGTTCAATTTCGTCTTTTGTACGAACGTTATCTGCATGTGCCGCATCCTTAAGGTAAACATAATACTTACCATCAACCTTGATAATGTAGCCACCTTTGATTTCGTTGACAATATCAGCGTCATTGAGTTGATAATTCGCATCTTTCATCAAAAGTTCTTCACTGAAAATCGCATCAAAAGGAACTTTACCATTGTAATAATGGAAATGATCACCGTGTGAAGTCACATAACCTTGATCGGTAATTTTCACAACAATTTGTTCAGCCTGAATGTCTTCTTTTTTGCTAACTTGATCTGGTGTCTGAGTTTCTGATTTTTGTGAGTCTTGTTTCCCATCGACATAAGATACACGGTTATTGTCTTTGTTTCCTTCTACTTGGTGTTGGTTCAGTGCATAGATGCAAAGACTTAGGGAAAGTACTAAAGCCGATCCCGCCACAAGATACTTTTTCTTCATTTTCATAATCTCCTCATTTTAATTCTTCTGCAAGAACATTCATATTTTCTTCTAGATTTTCTAAGTAAGTTTTGTCATTTTCGGGATCTGCTTCCAAAGGATTGAGTGTCTTTAGACTAACTCCTGTTGATTTGACCAAGGTCTCAGCGACTTTAGAAGAAGCATTGCTCTCAGTAAAGATCGTTTTAACCTTATAGGTCTTAACGAATTCCTGAATTTCTGTTAGTTGTCTCGGACTTGGTTCTTGTTCAGGGGAAATCCCTGCTATACCAAGTTGTTTCAATCCAAAGCGTTTAGCGAGATAAGAAAAGGCTGTGTGTTGTGTAACAAAAGTCTTTTGACTCGCTTTTTCAAAAATAGGCTGGTACTTCTTAGTCAATTCTTGGGCTTTAGCGATAAAGTTTTTGGCATTCTTTTGATACGCTTCCTTATTGGCACTGTCAATCTCCGAAAGTTTGTCAGCGATAATCTGAGCTTCTTCACCTGCTTTTTCTGGATCTAACCAAGTGTGAGGGTCGTAGAGTGTTTTTTCATCAATACCGTCACCAGCTTCAACATCTTCCAAACCTGGTACACGCTCCAAGGTCATTCCTTCAGAAGCTTCTAAAACCTTAACTTTTGAGTTTTTCAAGTTAGGATCTAGACTTCCCGCCCAAGACTCCAGTGTATGCGAGTGGTAGACAAAGACATCCGCATCATAGATGGCAGCAATGTCATTTGCTGACGGTTCAAAGGAGTGAATCCCACTACTTGACTGAATCATCCGTACGTCATTCAAGTCCCCCGATACCTCTTTGACCATGGCATAGATTGGGTAAAAACTTGTGACAATCTTCATCCCTTTTGCTTCTTGTTTTTCTTTTTGACTACATGCTCCTAAGACAAGAGCCAACAAACTGGCCATCAATAATAGGATTGTTCTTTTTTTCATCATTACTCCTTAACTAGTATTTAACCATTTAATTAACTAGTAAATAGTTTATCTTTATTTACACTATATGTCAAGATATTTTGCACATTTTCATGAAAAAAATGAGAACTAGAACTCGCATTCAGCTCTCATTTTTCGTTTTCCCGTTCTCCTATCCTGTTTTTAGAATCTAGAAAATGCTACTACCTTTACTTGCTCTCCTTTAATAAAGCCAACAACTTTTCAGCTTCAGCCATAATGGTATTGTTATCCTGAGCACCAAATAGCAGGTTATTTTTTAAGCCTGTGAGAGTTTCTTTGGCATTGGACTTGATAATGGAGTCTTGGATTTTTGCAAGTAGCTCTTCAGCCTCTCTCAACTTCGCTTCAACCTTTTCAGTCTCGACCTGAGGTTCTTCTGGCCCCTCTGGTGATTCTTCTTCCGGTTCCTCTATTGGTTTTGGAGATTCTGGTTTCTCACTTTGAGGCTTCTCTTCGCGTGGCTTTTCTTCCTCAGATTTGTCTGTCCGAGGTTTCTCCTCGTTTGCTTTTTCCGTTTGATTGGTATCAGCTTGACCATTTTGGTTTCTTTGAACATGGTCACTTGCATTGCCCCAACCACTATCTGAATGCGGACGTTCGTTTGGATGTTCGACATAGTACTTGACAGTCGCAAAGAGATCCTCAAGAGTATACCCCTTAGGTGCCTCATAAAGTCCTTCGTCAAACCACTCAAATTTGATATTATGGTAATGGTCATAATGAGGTATGATCAAACTACCGTTTTTAACTTCCACGGTATGTTGGAGATTGTAAGGCATACGATCAAGTGGTACCTTCTTAGCTGCTTTCACGCGGTTGTAGATAGCTTCTGCTCCTTTAGCCTCCGTATTTCCTGAATCCTGATGGTCTGTCGAAGGAGGGGTCAAACCTTTCTCTTTAGCATAAGCCTGGGCTGCCGCTCTTTCGGCTTCAGACAAACTATCTTTCTTAATCCAATGACTATGGGTCATATGTGGAGTTACATAGGCATCCCCTTCATCACTGGTAATATCACGAGGATCAAAGATATAACCGTCTTCTGTTGTATACTTACCTGCCAACTTGGCTACTTGAATCTCATCATCAGTATAGGCAATTTGCGCATTTGGTTTTCCTAAACGTTCTGGATGACGAATCGGTGCTAGGAAGGCCAGGATATCATCCACCAACTTGACTTTATCACTTGAGGCATCATTGAGACGTTCCAACAGTTTATCTAAAGCGTCAAAATCCGCTTGACGCCCTTTATTATCAAGTAAATCTTGATGAACTCTTGCTAGTAAATCATAAGCCTTATTGTAAAATTCTCGATCACTTGACGGGAGGTTGTTTTTTTTAGTTCCTAGCTCATGAGAATAACTTTCTTGCTTGGCTAGTTTGCTATCAATGGCTGCAGTAGTTTCAGCTGATAATTCCTTGGCTTGGATATAACGGGAGCTGCCATTTTCCTCAAAGACATAACCGTCAGCTACTTTTCGAATTGCCTGTTTGACCAATTTTTCGTCAATGGGATTACTTGGAGATGGTTGAGGATTTGGTGCAGGTTGCGGGCTTGGACTAGGTTCCGGAGTCGGATGTGGACTTGGTTCTTCCGGTCTTGAATCCGGCACCCAATGGTTCGAACGATAGCGAAGAGGGATGATACGAGCAATTCGTTCTTCCAATTCAGACATTTGTTCATAAGGGATAAAGTGGTAATGGTTACCATGAGGGACAGCAACTCCTCTAGCTGTTCGACTTGTAATCTGTGCTGGGTCGAAGACAAGACCATCAGATTCTACGTGTCGTTGGCTGAGTGGCAAGGCATAAAGTTGTTTCAGAAGGCCATCAATGTCATCACTTTGACTTGCTTGACTGTTAGTGTTACTGTTACTGTTACTGTTACTGTTACTGTTACTGTTGCTGTTATTGCTTGTGTTAGTATTGGTAGTTCCTTGATTGCTTACAGAAGGTACCCAGTTTGTTCTTGGAGTGTTATCGCTGTTTTGTCGGCGATAGGTTCTTAAATTTGACAGATTTCCCCGACCAGATAGAAAGGCTTCTGCAGCAGCTAACTCGCTAGCTGATAACTCATTCTTAGGAATGTAATGGTAATGATCACCATGAGGAACGATATAAGCATCACCAGTATCTTCAATGATATCAGAAGCATTAAAGATGTAGCCATCATCTGTTGTATAACGTCCTTGCGAACGTGCCAAGGATAGAGCACCATCGTTTCTTGGAGTCCCACCTTCACGATGTTGACTATGCTCTTGTTTTTGTCGATTGATTTCCTCTTTTGTACGGACATTATCTGCATGTGCTGCATCCTTAAGGTAGACATAGTATTTTCCATCTACCTTGATAACATAACCACCCTTGACCTCATTGACAATATCCTCATCTTTTAGCTTATAGTTTGGGTCTTTCATGAGTAATTCTTCACTGAAAATCGCATCATAAGGAACCTTACCATTGTAATAATGATAGTGGTCGCCATGTGAAGTGACATAGCCTTGGTCTGTTATCTTGATGACGATTTGCTCTGCATTGATTCCTTCTCGCTTGCTAACCTCATCAGGAGTCAAATTCTCCGTTTTTTGCGTCGCTTGTTTTCCATCTATATAGGAAACACGATTATTTTCCTTAACCGTTCTTGCTTGATAAAGTCCCAGCTCATAAGAACAAACACTTAAAATCAAGGCTGCCGCAGAACCAGCAAGGTATTTCTTATTAACTTTCATCGAAACTCTCTTTCTTTTTGATATTTCTAATTGCAATTCATTTCTAAATTGCAGAAACTCCTCTCTATTACTTAACTGGTTAATAGTTTACTCCTAAATTTGCAACTTGTCAAGGATTTTATGAACCAGTTAAGTAACTTTTACTATTTTTTTTACTTTTTGATAATTGTTTTAGATATGAACTATGAAGTCTAACTCTCATTTCCCCAACTTAAAAAATCAAAAAATCCCTGCAACTTAGTTGCAAGGACTTTTCGATTAATCAAAATTAACGTATTCTTTTTGAAGTTCAAGAACTTCTTCCATTGTTGAGCATTCTGTAAGGGCACGGTTTGCGTACTCTTCCATCTTAGCTGTGTCGAGTTTCTTCATCAAGCTACGTGTACGAAGTACAGATGTTGCTGACATAGAGAACTCATCCAAGCCCATTCCGACAAGAAGTGGAACAGCTTGTTGGTCACCAGCCATCTCACCACACATACCAGCCCATTTACCTTCAGCGTGAGCTGCCTTGATCACATTGTTGATCAAACGTAGGATTGATGGGTTGTATGGTTGGTAAAGGTATGAAACTTGTTCATTCATACGGTCTGCTGCCATTGTGTATTGGATCAAGTCGTTTGTACCAATTGAGAAGAAGTCAACTTCTTTTGCAAATTGGTCCGCAAGCATGGCTGCTGCAGGGATCTCAATCATAATACCAACTTGGATATCATCCGCAACTGCAACACCTTCAGCAAGAAGGTTTGCTTTTTCTTCGTCAAAGACTGCTTTAGCTGCACGGAATTCTTTCAAGAGCGCAACCATTGGGAACATGATACGCAATTGACCGTGAACAGATGCACGAAGAAGGGCACGGATTTGTGTGCGGAACATAGCATCTCCAGTTTCAGAAATAGAGATACGTAGGGCACGGAATCCAAGGAATGGGTTCATTTCGTGAGGCATATCGAAGTAAGGAAGTTCCTTATCTCCACCGATATCCATTGTACGAACGACAACTGGTTTACCGTTCATTCCTTCAAGAACAGCCTTGTATGCTTCGTACTGCTCGTCTTCTGTCGGGAAGTCTTGAGAATCCATGTATAAGAATTCTGTACGGTAAAGACCAACAGCTTCTGCACCGTTGTCATTGACACCTTCCACGTCTTTTGGAGTACCGATGTTGGCAGCCAATTCGAAATGTTTGCCATCAGCAGTCACTGTTTTAGCATCTTTCAAAAGTGCCCATTCAGCTTTCTGTTGAGCATAAGCTTCACCAGCTGCTTTAAATTCTGTTGCTTGTTCATCAGTTGGATTGATAATAACTTCACCTGTGATACCGTTAACGGCAAGGATGTCACCGTCTTTTACGATTTCAGTGATGTTGTTTGTACCTAATACAGCAGCAATTTCAAGTGTACGAGCCATGATAGCTGAGTGGCTTGTACGTCCACCGATGTTGGTTACAAAAGCTTTTACAAAGTTTTTATCCAATTGAGCTGTATCAGAAGGAGTCAAGTCATGTGCAATGACAATCACTTCTTCATTGATGGAAGCTGGGTTTGGCAATTTTTTACCAAGAAGATTTGCCAATACACGTTTTGTCACGTCGCGGATATCCGCTGCACGTTCTTGCATGTATGGGTTGTCTTCCATACCTTCAAAGATAGTGATAAACATGTCTGTCACTTCTTTCAGACCTGCTTCTGCATTCACTTTCTTAGCACGGATAGTTTCCTTGATTTGGCTGATCATTTCTGGGTCAGCAAGAACCATTAAGTGAGCGTCAAATACTTGAGCAGCTTCTTCACCGAGCGTACCTACTGCTTTCTCACGAATAACAGAAAGCTCGTCTTGTGATGCTTGTAGAGCGGCATCAAGGCGAGCTTCTTCTGCGTTTGTATCTTCGACTGTAACAGTCTCGAATGACAAATCCGGTTGAACGAGTAGATATGCTTTTGCAACTGCAACACCGTCAGATGCTGCGATTCCTTTAAGCATTTCTGTCATTTCCTTATGCCAATCCTTCTTTTTCCATTGTTTCTGAGATAGCAGCGATTGCGTCGTCAGCATCTGCACCTTCAGCTGAAATTGTAACGTCAGCACCTTGACCAACACCAAGACTCATAACACCCATAATAGATTTAAGGTTTACTGATTTACCTTTGTACTCAAGAGTGATATCTGAAGCAAATTTGCTAGCTGTTTGAACCAACAATGTTGCTGGACGTGCGTGAATACCTGTTTCTGCCACTACGTGGAAATCTTTAGAAGCCATAGTTTGACTCTCCTTTAAGTGTTTTCTATTTGAGTTATAAGTGATAACCCTTACAATAGTGTATTATATCACCTTCAAGATAATTTTTCAAGTATTTTATGGACTTTCTTCAATTTCCTTTCAGATAACTTGCTGAAAATCTTCTATATAAATTACCAACATACAGGATATAGTTTTGAGTTTTCATCAGTCTTTGACAGGTCAATGAAAACGCAATCTTTACCATTTATCTAATACTATATATAGTGTCCTCTTTTTAAATATTTTTATTTAAAACACAATATTTAGTCAAAATTGTTTGACAAAGTTTTTTTTTCTGATATACTAAGAAAGTAATCAAATTTTATGAGGAGTTACGAAAATGGTAACGGTTTATTCTAAAAATAATTGTGTACAATGTAAAATGACCAAACGTTTCTTGGACAGCAACAATGTCGCTTATCGTGAGATCAATCTCGACGAGCAACCAGAGTACATCGATCAAGTTAAAGAGCTCGGTTTCAGCGCAGCTCCTATTATCCAAACACCAACTGAAGTTTTTTCAGGTTTCCAACCAGGAAAACTAAAACAGTTAGCATAATCTTAGTACATCATCCAGAAGAAACTGCTTCTAGGGCTAACTTAGAGGCCTTTCTTTTGTAATTAGATAAGGAAAATTTTATGGGATTAAAACATCTTGAGGACGTGACCTACTTCCGTCTCAATAACGAAATCAACCGTCCTGTTAATGGACAAATCATGCTTCATAAAGATAAAGAAGCCTTGGATGCTTTCTTTAAAGAAAATGTAGTTCCAAACACTATGGTTTTTGATTCAATCACTGATAAAATCAACTACCTCATTGAATACAACTACATTGAAACAGCATTTATCAAGAAATACCGTCCAGAATTCTTGGAAGAATTGTCTCAATTTATCAAAGATCAAAACTTCCAATTCAAATCATTCATGGCTGCCTATAAGTTTTACAATCAATATGCCTTAAAGACTAATGACGGTGAATACTACCTTGAAAATATGGAAGACCGTGTCTTCTTTAATGCACTTTACTTTGCAGATGGTGATGAAGCCGTTGCAATCGATATTGCCAATGAAATCATCCACCAACGCTACCAACCTGCTACTCCTTCCTTCTTGAATGCTGGACGTGCTCGTCGTGGGGAATTGGTATCTTGTTTCTTGATTCAGGTGACTGATGATATGAACTCTATCGGACGTTCTATCAACTCTGCTCTTCAACTTTCGCGTATCGGTGGAGGTGTGGGAATTTCCCTCAGCAACCTTCGTGAAGCTGGAGCTCCTATCAAAGGTTATGAAGGTGCTGCTTCTGGTGTCGTACCAGTTATGAAGCTTTTTGAAGACAGCTTCTCTTACTCAAACCAACTCGGGCAACGTCAAGGTGCTGGTGTTGTCTACCTCAACGTCTTTCACCCTGATATCATCGCCTTCCTTTCCACTAAGAAAGAAAATGCCGATGAAAAAGTTCGTGTTAAGACCCTTTCACTTGGTGTAGTGGTACCAGATAAATTCTACGAATTGGCTCGTAAAAATGAAGAAATGTACCTTTTCAGCCCTTACTCTGTAGAGCTTGAATATGGTGTACCTTTCAACTACATCGACATCACTGAAAAATACGATGAATTAGTAGCAAATCCAAATATCCGCAAGACAAAAATCAAAGCGCGTGATTTGGAAACTGAAATCTCTAAATTGCAACAAGAGTCTGGCTACCCTTATGTCGTCAACATTGATACGGCTAACCGTGCTAATCCTGTTGATGGCAAGATTATCATGAGTAACTTGTGTTCTGAGATTCTTCAAGTTCAAGAACCAAGCTTGATCAACGATGCTCAAGAATTCCTTCAAATGGGAACAGATGTTTCATGTAACCTTGGATCGACAAACGTGGTCAACATGATGACCTCACCTGACTTTGGTCGTTCTATCCGCGCTATGGTTCGTGCCCTTACTTTCGTTACAGACAGTTCACACATCGTAGCTGTTCCTACTATCGACCACGGAAATAGTTTGGCTCACACCTTTGGCCTTGGTGCCATGGGACTTCATAGTTACCTTGCCCAACAACTAATCGAATACGGATCACCTGAGTCAATTGAATTTACAAGCATCTACTTTATGCTTATGAACTACTGGACCTTGGTAGAATCAAACAATATCGCCCGTGAACGTGGCATCACCTTCCACAACTTTGAAAAATCAGACTATGCTAACGGTAGCTACTTCGACAAGTATGTAACTGGCGAATTTGTTCCAAAATCAGATCGTGTCAAAGAACTCTTCAAAGATGTCTTTATCCCAAGTGCTGCTGACTGGGCTGAACTTCGCGAAAAGGTTCAAGCAGATGGACTTTACCATCAAAACCGTCTTGCTGTAGCGCCAAATGGTTCTATCAGCTACATCAACGACGTTTCTGCTTCTATCCACCCGATTACGCAACGTATCGAAGAACGTCAGGAAAAGAAAATTGGTAAAATCTACTACCCTGCCGCAGGTTTGTCAACAGATACTATCCCTTACTACACTTCTGCCTACGACATGGATATGCGTAAGGTGATTGATGTTTACGCGGCTGCAACTGAACACGTGGACCAAGGGCTTTCACTCACTCTCTTCATGCGTAGCGACATTCCAAAAGGTCTTTACGAATGGAAGAAAGAAAACAAACAAACGACACGTGACTTGTCTATCCTTCGTAACTATGCCTTTAACAAGGGTATCAAGTCTATCTACTACGTCCGTACCTTTACAGACGACGGTGGAGAGGTCGGCGCTAACCAATGTGAAAGCTGTGTGATTTAATGAACCCAATATTTATAATAATTATATATACAATCTGCATTGTTCCTTATCACTCTGTTTTAAAGGAATTGACAAAGTTTTGGCCAGAAATAAAAGAAACATTTGTTTTTTTCATTAAAAGTTATAAAAATTCTAAGAATTTCAAGAAATGTTTAAACCTTATATTGATTATTTTTATTTCAATTTTAGTTCTATTCATATCTCCTATTTTTATTTTATATTTAATTTGTTATCATACTCTAAAAACCAACTTAAACAATATGCATGCAAATGTATATAAGTATTTTGTTATACCTTATGTTTTTACCTGGTTTCTAGTTTCCAATTTCATTAAAGATAATGACTACGGAATATCTTTATCCATAATAACAGAATACTTTAATAGGTTGAGTAAGCTATTTACCGAAAATTCTGCTATTCAGTTCTTCTATACACTATTAGTTATCGGAGCAATATCTTTATTCCTTAAGCTATATCCTAAACTATTTTTATCAAAAAACAATACTAGTGACAAGAATTTTTGGGATTTAATAACACTTCTTTTCAATAGTGGTATGCTAACAATAATATTTCTTACTTTTTTGGGAATTTTCTTTAGCTTGACCGATGATGTTACAACCGATTTGACTCAAAAATTTAATATTAGTTTTTTTGATGTATACTCTACACTATCGTTGTATTACGCTAGTTGTATTTTACTTGTAAAAATTGTCTTCAATCTTAGTATAAAACCATTTATAGAATCGAGAAAGCAAAATGACGACTTACTACAAAGCCATTAACTGGAATGCCATCGAAGATGTCATCGACAAATCAACTTGGGAAAAGCTGACGGAGCAATTCTGGCTTGATACTCGTATCCCCTTGTCAAATGACCTAGACGACTGGAGAAAACTATCAAACAAAGAAAAAGACTTGGTTGGAAAAGTCTTTGGTGGTTTGACCCTTTTGGATACCATGCAGTCTGAAACAGGGGTTCAGGCTCTTCGTTCAGACATCCGTACTCCACATGAGGAAGCTGTTTTCAACAACATCCAATTTATGGAATCTGTCCACGCAAAATCCTATTCTTCTATATTTTCTACCTTGAATACTAAGGCTGAAATCGAAGAAATCTTTGAATGGACCAACACTAACCCCTACCTACAAAGAAAAGCGGAAATCATCAATGAAATCTACCTCAATGGTAGTCCTCTTGAAAAGAAAATTGCCAGTGTCTTTCTTGAAACCTTCCTCTTCTACTCTGGTTTCTTTACGCCCCTCTACTATCTCGGTAACAACAAACTGGCCAATGTTGCGGAAATCATCAAACTGATTATCCGTGATGAGTCTGTTCACGGAACTTATATCGGTTACAAATTCCAACTTGGTTTCAACGAATTGCCTGAAGAAGAGCAAGAAAAACTCAAAGAATGGATGTACGACCTTCTCTATACCCTCTACGAGAACGAAGAGGGCTATACAGAAAGCCTCTATGACGGTGTTGGCTGGACCGAAGAAGTGAAAACCTTCCTTCGCTACAATGCCAATAAGGCCCTTATGAACCTAGGACAAGATCCACTTTTCCCAGATTCAGCGGACGATGTCAACCCAATCGTCATGAACGGGATCTCAACAGGAACATCCAACCACGACTTCTTCTCTCAAGTCGGAAATGGTTACCTCCTTGGTGAAGTTGAAGCCATGCAAGACGAGGATTACAACTACGGTTTAGACTAATTTGACCAATCGTTCAAAATATCATGGTTTGTTTAAATAAACTATGATATTTTTGTTTTTTGTTTTATTTTGTTCTTTTTCTATTTGATTGATTGAGCGTTTTATGGTAAGATAATAATAGTAGAAATCGAGGTGATAAGGATGCTAAAGCAAGAAAAACTAGATAGTATTCTAGAAGCAGTAAACACAAAAGGCACTATTACTGTAAAAGAGATTATGGAGAGTCTTGATGTATCAGATATGACAGCCCGTCGCTACTTACAAGAACTAGCAGACAAGGATTTGCTGGTACGCGTGCATGGTGGCGCTGAAAAACTTCGTACAGGTTCTCTCTTAAACAACGAACGCTCAAATGTTGAAAAACAAGGCTTGCAGATTGCTGAAAAACAAGAAATTAGCCGTTTTGCAGGTCATTTGATTGACGAAGGTGAAACCATTTTTATCGGGCCAGGAACAACCTTAGAATGTTTTGCTCGTGAGCTCCCTATCGATAACATTCGTGTTGTAACAAACAGTCTTCCTGTTTTTCTCATCCTAAACGAACGAAAACTAACAGATTTGATCTTGATTGGCGGAAATTATCGCTCTATCACTGGTGCTTTTGTAGGGACACTTACCTTGCAGGATTTGACAAACCTTCAGTTTTCTAAGGCCTTTGTAAGTTGTAATGGTATCAAGGACAAGGCTATTGCCACCTTCAGTGAGGAAGAGGGCGAGGTACAACGCATCGCCTTGAATAATGCTAATAAAAAATACTTACTGGCAGACCACAGTAAGTTTAATAAGTTTGATTTTTACACCTTCTACAATATCTCAGAGATTGATACAATCGTTTCAGATTCCAAACTGAGTCAGGAGACATTTGAAGAGCTTTCGAAACAAACAACCATTCTTTTATCAAAACCATAAAAATTCCCCTGCCTTTTGGCGGGGAATCTTTTTGTTTTAGTTTTACTCGATAATCTGTGTCTCAGCTAGTTTTTTGTACCAATGAGCCGATTTCTTTGGATAACGCTCCTGGGTTTCAAAATCAACATAGAAGAGGCCGTAACGCTTTTCATAGCCATTCGACCAAGAAAAGACATCCATCAGCGACCAGATAAAGTAGCCTTTGACATTGGCTCCATCAGCGATTGCATCTGCAATCACTTCCATATGTTTCTTAACATAATCAATCCGTCCATCATCGTAGACTGTCCCATCCACAAACTCATCTTTGTATCCGAGACCATTCTCTGTGATGTAGATTTTCCTGTAGTTTGGGTAATCTTTCTTCACGCGCATGATTTGATCATACAAACCTTGAGGGTAGATAATCCAGTCCCAATCCGTACGTGGGACATAGTCGGGCGCCACTCGACGTCCAACTCCCTTAATCTGATATTTAGAACTTCCTTTCTCACCCTTTCCATTGTGGATGATTTCCGTCTCTCCGTCAAAGGCTTGCATCCAATCACTCATGTAGTAGTTAATGCCGAGGAAGTCGTTCAAGTCTTTTGCAGCTTCTAGGACTGCGAAGTCTTCTTCACGCAAATCTAAGCTTCCACCATTGACCGCTAAGATATGGTTGACACCTTCCATGGTTTCTTCGGAATATCGTCCTAGATAAGTCGCGTCTAGGATAAACTTGTTATGGATAATATCTTCTAACTCGGCTGCACGAACATCTGCTGGATTATCTGGATCCAGAGGGTACTTAGTAGGCAGGGCATGAACCACACCAATTTCACCTTTATAGCCTTTATCTTTATATAGCTTGACTGCACGCGCATGCGACACCATCATATTGTGATGAGATTGGAAGACTTTGGCAAGGTCGTACTTAATACCTGGAGGAAATTTCCCAACCAAATACTGACCATCTCCTATCGGCCCAATTTCATTAAAAGTAGTCCAATAGTTTACTTCAGGAAATTCTTCAAAACAGAAGGCCGCATAATCCACAAAGTGATCAATGTTTTCTCTGTTCAGGAAATCTCCATTTGAATGAAGTGCTTCTGGTGTGTCAAAGTGATGGAGGGTCACGAAGGGTTCAACATGCCGCTTGTGACATTCAGCAAACAACTTGTGATAGAACTCAACTCCCTTGAGATTGACTTTCCCGTAACCAGTTGGGAAAATACGTGACCAAGCGATTGAAATACGGATACCATTGACACCATACTCTTCTGCAAGTTTGAGGTCAACTGGGTATTTGTGATAGAAATCACTGGCTGGTTCAGCAGTGTACCAGTAGTTATCTTTGAGGTATTTGTCCCAGGCGACTGGCCCTTTACCATCAGTATGTGTAGCACCTTCTGCTTGATAGGCTGCTGTTGCGCCACCGAAAATAAAGTCTTTTGGTAATGTTTTTGACATGTATTTCACCTTTCAAGAAATAGAAATGAGATGGGGGTATAGTTGGGAGGAGTTCCTCCATCTCACTTCTTCGCTATTTACCTTTTATTCTTCGAACTGCGCTTGAACAAAGGCAAGAGCGCCTTTTCCATCGCGAGTCAATTTAATGTATTGGCCACCTTCTGTCTTGGCAAGTTTGATACCAAGTTTGTCGGTTTCGGCCTTCATGTCTTCAAAGTTTGAAGCAACTTGAGGAGCAAGGATAACTAGATCAAACTCAGGCAACATTTCACGGTGAGCACCATAGCCACCAGCTGCTGCTTTAACAGGAACTTTGTACTCTGCAGCTGCCTTGTTTAGAGCATTTGCAAGGAGACCACTTGTACCTCCTCCTGCACAGAGAACGAGAACATTTGTTTCTTCTGTGATTGTGTTTTGCGCTAATTCTACACCCACTTTTTCAAGAATCGCATCCGCTTTAGCTGTGTTGAAGTTTGCTGCTACTTTTTCTTTCAATTCATCATTGGCTTTACCTGAACGCTCTTCTTCAAGAATTTGTTCATCATAAACCTTGAGGAATGGATAGTAAATGGCTACGTCAACAAGGATTAACAAAGCAGCAAGTACAAATGACAAGAATTGGAAGTTTGTACCGAGAACAATACCGAGCGGTCCTGGTGTTGTCCAAGGAAGGTTAGCAGTAAATGAGTTCATGCCAAGCGTTTCAATGAAGAATTTAAAGATCCAGACGTTTGCGATTGGAGCAAAGATAAATGGAATAAAGAAAATCGGGTTCAATACAAGCGGTGCACCAAACAAGATTGGTTCATTTACACCAAAGAAAGTTGGAACTACTGAAGCACGTCCGATTGCACGGTTACGTTTTGATTTTGTTAACCACATAAACATGAATGGAACAACCAGTGTCGCACCAGTACCACCCATGGTAACGATAAACATTTGTGTACCAGAAGTAAGAATCTTGTCAGCGTGCATACCTTGTTGGAGGAGGTTCAAGTTGACTTCGGCATTTGCATAGGTAATAGCTGCGATTGCTGGTTCAACGATAGATGGACCATGGATACCAACAAACCAGAAGAAGGCAAAAGCACCAAAGATAATCGTAATACCTAGATAACCATCAGCAGCAGAGAATAATGGTGCAAAGAATTTACCGATTGATTCAGCTACGCTTGCACCAACAAAATGACGAGCTAGTAAATCGAGAGCATAAAGAGAAACCACTGATAGAGTGAATGGAATCACATCTTTAAAGACTTGTGAGATATTTGGTGGAACTTCGTCAGGCATACGAATAGTGACGTTGTTCTTAACACAAACCTTATAGATGGCTACGGTTACAAAGGCAGCAAGAAAGGCCGAAAGCAACCCTTTTGTCCCAAGGAAACCTGTCGCAAATCCACCTTCAATCGGATCAGCTGCTAACATCAACAAACCAACAATCGCAGCCAAAAGTGTCGACATATAGTTGATTTGGTTGGTTTTCTCCATGCTACGGTTTACTGAGTCGGTCAATGACTTAGCTGTTGTCCCAGCTACCAAGAGAGCCAGAATCCCCATTGAATAGCTATAAGGTTTCATGAGGAGATTAACAACATCATCAGACCATTTAAAGCCCCATGAGTTTGGTACAAAAGCAATCAAGATAAAGATACTTGAGAAGAGAATAACAGGCATACCTGCAATGAAACCATCACGAATAGCACGAAGATAGATATTACGAGATAATTTCTCAAAGAAAGGTTTTCCTTTCTCAATAAATGCAATTAGTTTGTTCATTACTTAACTCCTCTCTTGTAAAGTTCGATTAAATGGTGCATCAAATCTTTGAGCAAGATGGTTGTCATCAAGTGATCCTGGCCATGCATCATGGTCACACTATATGCCAAATCCTCACCAGCTGCCTCCTTGGTCAATAGACTTGTTTGCGCGTGATGAGCCTCGGCGATACAGCCACCAGCTTCCTCCACGAGAGCATCTGCTTTCGCAAAATCACCAGCTTCAGCAGCCTTTAAGGCTTCCAATAGTTTTGATCGAGCATCGCCAGCATAGGCAACAATTTCAAAACCTAACAATGTTACTTCTTCTCTATTCATGATAGAATCCTCCTTATATATTGTTTGATAAATCTTATGACAGTAAACGTTGTATATGTAGAACTAGATAAACTCGCTCACTCTTATACAAATCAAGACCCGTATGTTGCGTAATCACATCATAGATCTTGGAACCAATCTCGAACGCTTTTGGATAGCAATGCTTGATATGGTCTTCCATATCTAGAAGCGATTGATTATCATCTCTGGAACGGTCTAAATAATCCAAAAAATAGTTGAGATGAATCATAAAGCGATCATAGAAATGGTTATTCTCTTTGGTTCGTTGAATTGCATAACCCTTTAGCACTTCTTCAACATTCCTGAGAATTTCTTTCCTCTTATCAATCGACTCCACAAGTTCCACTTCATTTTCACCTTCGGCATTAATGAAATGATAAGCGATCCGAATAATTTCATCCTCAGGGAAATGATCTGTCAACTTCTGACGATAGATTTCAAAGGCTTCCTTTGCGATTTGAAAAGCGACAGGATACTTAGTAGAAATATCTGGCAGATTACTATCCTTATACCTTCCTTGTGTTAGAGCTTGATAGGAACAGTAAATATGATCTGTCAAGGTCACATAGAGATACTCTTGAATCGGATAATGATATTTCTTAGAAAGCTTATCAATAATCTCATAGGTAACTGTGATAAAATCAAGCGGGACATCTTTGAGCAGAGCCATAAAGTTTTCCCTAGACTCCTCTGTCTTCATCCGAAAGATTTTCTCAACTTGTTCTTCAGCAATCAAATCCCCCTTCTTTTTCCCAAATACAATCCCCTTACCAATCACAATCACCTCTTCTCCTTTGTCATTTCTGACAAGCGAGACATTGTGATTCATTGGGTTTAGAATTCGATACATGTCAACCTCCTTTTATATCTTAAAGGTATATGAGTACAAAAAATGACCACAAATGAACTAGAAAATCTATCGATTTCTAATCCACCTGTGATCATGCCTAATATTACTTAGTAACACTCACCTTGTATTAACTTGTGATTTAAGTATAGCACAAGTCAGTTTTTTTGTAAACCTTTACATTTAACTTTTTTTAAATTTTTTATTTAGATCAATGTTCCTAAGATTAGGGGGGAAAACTTATACACGTTCAGTCCATGAAGTCGCTGTGGTTTGAAGAACTTTGTTGAGTTCGTCAATGTTCTCAAATCCAGTTGTACGAAGCCATTCACGAGCTGCTGCTTCACCGTCTTTGATGTAGGCTTCAACTGATCCTGCCCAGGTTGCACGGCCACAAAGAACTCCATTAAAGTTTGCGCCTGATTCGTGGGCAAAGACAAGCGTTTCTTGGAAGAGTTTAGCTGATACTCCCGCACTCAAGTAGATGTATGGCAAGTTAGTCGCTTCATCTTGTGCTTTGAAGAAGGCTGCTGCTTCTTCACGAGTATGAACGATTTCACCATCGCCAAATCCTTCAACGTATTTAACATTGACTGGAACTTCCACTTTCAAGACATCGATGTTGAAGCGTGGGTCTGAGAAGACTTTCATCGCACCGATAACCTTGTGTGGTTTTACTTTTGCGTATTCTGCAGAACCTGCGTCAGCAATCTTTTCATCGTAAGCGAGGATTTCAAGAAAGAACGGAATATCTTCCGCTACACACTCTGAACCAATACGTTCGATGTAGGCTTGTTTTTGTTGGTTGAGTTCGTCAGAGCTGTCTACATCATAGTAAAGCAAGAACTTAACAGCATCTGCGCCTTGTTCTTTGATGCGTTTGGCAGACCAAACATCCAAGCAGTCAGGCAAGCGTTTGGTGCTTGTTGTGTCGTAGCCAGTTTTCTCATAAGCAAGGAGAAGACCAGCATTAGCATCAAGCGCTTTTGTAGCTGGAAGACCATACTCAGGGTCAAGAAGCATAGAGGATGCGTATTTTGTCAATTCATCTGCAACCAAGACTTTGAGTTCTTCCATTTGAGCCACTGTTGGCTCTTCTGTTTGGTATTGAGCCATGAGGCGTTTCAAAGCACCACGTTGGTCAAAGGCAAGAGCTGAGATAATGCCATTTTCATCTGAAAGTTTTTCTAAACATGCACGTTTTTGTTCTGTTAAAACCATTTTATACCTCTTTTACTATTAATTGATCATATAAAGCTTGATAGTTGGCCATATTGACGTGACCTGTCATCTTTTCTTGAGCATTGAGCATACCAAGGACATTTGCCTTAATGAGGAGTTCTGCATCCGATTCCTTATGAAGAAGTCCTGATGAAATACCTGCAACAGTAGAATCTCCAGATCCGACAGGATTGACAACTTGAATTCTTGGAATATCTACCTTGTAGAAAGTATCCCCATGTTTTGCAAAAGCACCATTTGCACCAAGTGAAACGATAATCCACTCAATCCCTGCAAATAGAGGCTCTTGAAGAACTTCTTTTAATAAATCCAAATCCTCAGAAACTTCTTTCCCAAGAAGCTGAGACAATTCTTCGTTATTTGGTTTGATTACTGTTGGTTTATGTGGAGACTCAAGAACCGCCTGAAGGGCAGCACCTGAGCAATCCAGAACAACTGGTTTGCCTGCTTGATTAGCAAGTTCTACTAAGCTTGCATAATAGTCAACTGGAAGACCAGCTGGAAGACTACCAGAGATAGCAACTACTTCCACAGTATTAAGAAGATTCTCAAAATAAGCCAAGAAATCTTGACCTTCTTGTTCCAGAACTTCGGGACCTTTTTCAAGGATTTCTGTTTGGTTGTCACCGTGTAGAATAGCGATACAATTACGAGTCTCTCCTTTGATCGAGAAGAAACGTTTCGTTACTTTATCGTCGATATGCTCTACTAAAAACTCACCAAGTTTACCACCGACCAAACCAGTAGCAACAACAGAATCACCAAATTCTGAAAGAACTCGTGTAACATTGAGCCCTTTACCACCAGCTGTCTTGGTCACGTCCACCACACGGTTGACAGTGTCAATTTTTAATTCATCCAAAGGATAAGAAATATCAATGGATGGATTCATTGTGACTGTTAAAATCATGCGTCACCTCTTAGTCGTGGTATTCACCGCGATCCCATTTTTCAAGGAATTCTGTAAAGAAGTTTGCATCTGCTTGATGAGCATTGTGAGTTTCAACGTGCTCAATTTTCGCAATTAATTTTTTATTTTCTTCTGATGGTTTGTATTCAGCATTGATGAAAGCTTCAATGATATCGCACATAAGCAATTCACCAGTAATCTTACCACCAAATCCGATAACGTTGGCATTCAATTGCTCTTTAGCATAAAGTGCTGTTGTCATATCACGAACCAAGGCAGAGCGTACACCTGGAACTTTGTTAACAGCGTTATTGATACCAACACCTGTACCACAGATACAAACCCCAAGATCAGCTTGGCCGCTAGTTACAGCTTCACCAACTTTTTTACCAAAGATTGGGTAGTGTGTTCGCGCATGATCGTAAGTACCAAAGTCAATGACTTCATGTCCTTTTGATTTCAAAAATTCTGAAACCGCCATTTTTTCATCTGTTACGATGTGGTCACATCCGATTGCAATTCTCATTTTTATCTTACCTTTCTTACTATAATCTAATTAGCACATTTTGTTCAACATGTCGACACGAATTTGGTGACGGCCACCGTCGTATTTACCATTAACAAAACCTTTAGCAATGTTTTTAGCCAATTCGTCACCAACAAGTTGTGCACCCATAGTGATCATACGAGAGTTGTTGTGGCCACGAGTCATATAAGCTGAACGTTCATCAGAAACTTCAGCAGCAACCATTCCTTTGATTTTAGTTGCAACCATGAAAGGTCCAGCGCCATAAGCGTCAATCACGATACCAAGGTTTTGTTCTTCTTTGTTTACTTCTGCAGCAACAGCAAGAGTCACATCGACAAAGTCTTGGCCTTCTGCTGTAACATCCACTACGTGGAAGTTTTCTTTTTCTAGGAAGTCTTTCACAACCTCTTTCAATCTCAAACCTGCAGCATCTGCACCGATAACAATAGACATATTGTTTACTCCTTTTTATTTTTCTAGGCCAGTAAAGACTTTTATAGCTAGCAGTATACTTACAAAAGGCTTTCTAGCAGTTTATTAACAAATTAAATTGAATGAGATGAATAACACCTTATCCAAGTCCAGGAAATCAAGTTCCTAGAAACAAACTCTCTCTTCGAAAGAGAATATAACAAATGATCGTTTGTTTGTTATAAACATTATTTGTTGTTTACAAACATAATATACTCCTATTTATAGAAAAAGTCAACAGCAAATGTTTGTTTTTGTGGTTTTTTATCTAAAATATTTCAATATCAAAGCCAATCTGATCTACTTGACCGGGTTCCAAGAGACGAACGTTTTTCTTATCTTCTAAATGATCTCCTTCTTCAAGAGATGTTGACAAGCCAGACCATGGTTCAAACGCAATGAAAGGACCTTTATTTAGAGTAGACCAAATGATGAGGTTTGGAAACTCTTGGAAGTTTACTTTCAATCCCTTCTCATGTTTGCGTGAACGAAGCGCAATTGTTCTAGATTGTAACTCATCGAGTGTCACAGCATCCACACTGAACAGATCGTAACTGAGATCCACTTCCTTTTGAGAAACCAACCATGGGCTCCTATCTTGGAAGTCTAAGAGTCCAGTTTCTGGGAAAGAACGGGGAACAGAGCAAGTCTCTTCTTTTTCAAACTCCAAATAGTAATCTTCATAAACTTCATCATCAAGTAGGGGACAATTAAATCCTGGATGTCCTCCTATGAAGAATGGCATGACTTTACTAGTTTCTTTGTTGAAAATCTTGTATTGAGTCCGTACTGTCTTACCAGTCACAGTATAAGTGATTTCAAGACGGAAATGATAAGGATAGTTTTGATAAATATTCTCATCATCTTCGATAGCAAAAGTTACACTATTTTCTGTTTGATTAACTAATTCAAATTCATTTTTACGGACTAAACCATGACGCGGAATGCTTCCTTTTGTTTCCGTTCCATCTGCGTGACTATAGAAGGCTGTATCCTCTCTCAAAGAGCCACAGATTGGAAAAAGTACTGGAGCTTGTCCACTCCAATAGGTGGCATCTCCTTGCCACAAGTACTCAATGCCATCTCGGTCTTTAATAGACGACAAGGCGCCACCTAAGGTTATAAACTGGACCGTTAACTGGTCTGATTTTACTTCAATTACCATTATATTCTCCAACTATTTTTAGATTCAAGATAAAAAACTAGGTTGCCACTCCCAACGTCGGAAATTAACAACCTAGTTTTCACAATTTACATTTTATAGGAGCGAATTATTTAGCATTTGCTGCGTATTCTTCGTTACGTTTGATCATTTGTTTTCTATACCAAGCAAAGATACCTACATAGAATACAAGGAAGGCTGCTGCACCAAGGATTGCTTTGATATCACCTGTTGTAGCATTACCGATTGCCCAGCCAAATAGTTTTTCGATTGGTCCTTCAAGAGTTGAGTGAGTGATCAATTGAGTTTGGCTCACACCTTCTGGGAAGGCACCTACACCTTTAGCAAGTTCTGTTGCAAATGGAGCGATAAGAGTACCTGAAAGAAGGAAGAGAGGCAACAAGAGTGTTCCGAAGATAATCATACGGAGCAATTTACCACGTGTAACGACCAAAAGAGCTGGAGTTACACCCATAGCGATGATACCTGCAAGTGGCAAGATACCATTTCCGACGTTTGAAAGAAGTACTGCTTCTACTAGCATGATTGGAGCAAGTACGTTGGCACAAGCCCAGATTTCAGCACGACCAGCGATGAAAGGCCAGTCAAGACCGATGTTAAATTTACGTCCTTGAAGACGTTTAGTAGCAACGTTTGTAATACCTTGTGAAAGTGGTTCTACGGCAGCAATGAACCATGAACCGATAAGTGAGAAGAGCTCCAAGCAGACACCGGCAGTCAAACCAAGGCTCAACCAACCTTTAATAACAAGTTCCCATTTATCAGCTCCTTCTACACCAGCAACTGGATGTGGAGTTCCCATCAAACCAATAACGATACCAAGGATGAAACCGATGAAGAATTTAGATCCCCAGAAACCGATTTTCTTGTTCAATTTTGCAGCGTCAAAGTCATACTTATCAAGACCTGGCAATACTTTATCAAAGATCTTATCCAAGACCATGATAACTGGGTTCATCATGTAGTTCATGTGAGTTGAAGTCATTGGTGATGAACTTGGTGCGTTAAGAAGGTCATCAAAAGTTGGTTTCATCAAGTCAGAGTTGATGATTTTCAAAACACCTACAAGGACAACTGCAGCAGTCGCGATGAAGAGTGAAACCCCTTGGCTAACCCCATTGTTGTCTGCGTACCATTTGATCAAAAGACCAGTGATTGACAAATGCCAGATATCGAAGATATCGACATCAAGTGTGTCCGTTTTCTTCATTGCAAGCATCACAACGTTGACAATCAACATGACAAGCAAGAAGTAAAGTGTCCATGCAGAACCCCAAGTGATGGTTGCAAGTGGTGCCCAACCAACGTCAGTGATGTTCAACTGGATACCAGTATTTTCAACGAATTTCGCAAGTGATGCTGAGAAAGCTCCGTTGAGCATACCGATGATAGCACCGATACCAGTAAGGGCGATGGCAAGTTTGATACCACCTTCAAGCGCTTTGGAGAATTTCACTCCAAATAGTAAGGCCAATACTGTCAAGATGATCAGCATGATGATAGGACCACCCATTTCCAAGACTGGCTTGAAAATCTTATTGGCTAGTTCGATAATGACATCCATAATAGTTCCTCCCTTTATTTTTATGGAATCTTACAAAATAATAATTAGCTTAGTCCGTGTTCCTTGATAGCTGCCTCAATATTGTCAAATACTGGAGCGCTCATTGCTGGAATACGGAACAAGATTGGTCCAGCTTCGATAACTGGGATTCCTGGTTCAAAACCAAGGTCTGTTGCAGCGATTGGTGTAAAGATATCATATCCTTTTATAAGGTCTTCATTGACATCCTTAACCATGACCGCATCGCAGTGAACATCGTACCCGCGGTTTGCGAGTTCTTCTTCAAGAGCACTTTTGATTTGGTGACTTGAGTTTACACCTGCACCGCAGGCAGCGAGAATTTTAATCATTAGGATTTCCTCCAATTTATATTTTTATTTAATAAACAAAGTTAAGCTGTTGCTTCAGCGATATAAGCATAAAGTTTTTCTGGTTCAGAAATTTTTGATAAATCTTCCAGATGGCCATTTCCTGTGAAAAAGTCCATCAACTGAGCAAGAATATTTGTTTGACTCGAACTTGAATTGTTAATGATAAAGAAGAGTAGAGATACTTCCACTTCTCTATCAGGAGCAATCATATTGTGAAAAGTTACCGGTTTTTCTAATCGAACAACCACCACTTTCTCAGCTAGATTATGAACAATATCTGTATGAGGAATCGCTACATTTGGCAAGTTCTTCCCTAGAAATTCCATATCTAAACCAGTTGGAAATGACTTTTCACGCGTGATCAAGGCTTCACGATAAGTTGGAGTCACTATTTCTCGTTCTTCCAACAGGGTTGCTACCTGATCAAAGAGTTGTTCTTGATTATCCGCTTCTAAGCAAAACACGAGGTCTTTGTCAAAGAAATGATCTAATCCCATAACGGTTTCCCTTCTTTCAATTAACTTTTACGTTATAAGTATAACACTATATGAAACCGTTGTCAATACTTTTTGTTTTATTTTGTTTCTTTTTTTGTTTTATTTTAAGAATACAATCAATACCAAACACTCCTTAATTTCAACCACAAAAAAAGAAGGTCCAATCCTTCTTCTCTTTTCTTAGTTAATAGTAGATAAAATCTCTTCTAGCTTTTGATAGTCCTTAACGCTATC
This sequence comes from Streptococcus oralis subsp. dentisani, assembly GCF_002096685.1. Taxonomy (GTDB): domain Bacteria; phylum Bacillota; class Bacilli; order Lactobacillales; family Streptococcaceae; genus Streptococcus; species Streptococcus oralis_AD. The sequence continues at coordinate 63,991 of NZ_NCVA01000041.1, forward strand.
AATTTCATAGATGCTGTTGCCTTCTAATTCTTCTACATACACATCTAACTCTTTGATATTATCTTTAACCATGTTATCCCAATAGAGGTCAACAAATTCGCCGCTTGCATAGGCTTTGTCAATAAAGCCAACAATCTTTTCTGCGGTTGGAGCATTCCAGAATGATACACCACTCAAAATACGGCCAGCTTTGCTATCAACAATGATGTCTTGAACCTTATAGTCATCACCGTAAACCAAGAACCATTCATTTTCACAATCTTCACGATACACACTGAAGTAAGTAGATCGGTCGATATCATTGCGGAACATGTTCTTGAAAAGATAATTGTCCGCATCAATGACATAGCTGTTAGCTAAATCTTCTTTTACAAGGTAAAGTGAGTAAAAGTTATTGTAATCAGCATACTTGTCGTTAAAGACTAAACGAACACCATATTTTTCTTTTAGGTAGTCGAATTGTTCTTTGAGGTAGCCAACAACAATGATAATCTCATCAATTCCTCGCTCTTTCAAAAACTCGATTTGGTATTCTACCAAGGGTTTTTGATTAACCTTGACCAAAGCTTTTGGGGTATTTTCAGTCATAGGGCGCAGACGAGTTCCTAATCCCGCTGCTAAAATAATCGCTTTCACACGAATCTCCTTTATTCTTTAATAATAATATAAACACCAGCCATGACAACAAGTGATGTAATAATGGTCACCATATCGAGAGGTGTTCCTAAAAGCATTGCTGAGAACAATACTGTCCAAACGACATAGCTTACGTTCAAACCAGTTGCTTTTGCAGGTTGTAAACGATTGATAGCAATATAGTAAGCTAAATATGAAATCATATTACATGCTGCAAAGACTAACATCAAGCCGAGTAATTGTCCATCCGCTACTTCTGCAAATGAATGGTGAGAAAAGAGCACAATCACAAGATAAGACAAGAATGAAGTTACTTGGCGGATTAATAGTGCTTCAATTTCGCTTAGATCACTTTCCATGGCGTAGGAACTAAGAACACTTTCGCTTCCCCAGGCAATGGCACAAACTAATGCACAAAGAATTCCGATATAAAAAGAATTAACCTGCTCAACTTTGTATGTCTGGGCAATAATACCAGCGATAATCAACAAAATACCAAACACTGTATTCTTAGATACCTTGTGTTTCAAAATGAAAAATGCGAGTAAAACAGAGACCGCTGGATAGATAGCTGATACTGAAGACGCAAGAGAACTACCGATATACTTAACCGCGTAAAGATTGGCCTGCATGCCAATAGGTCCAGCTAGCAAGGCTCCGATAATAACACTGACATTTCGGATATTTAGAAAGATTGATAAGCGAACTTTCCCTTCTTTTACCAAAAGAAAAACTAATAAAATAAAAATACTCAAGAAATCATGTGCCGCTGCCACTACAAAAGGAGATAGATTTGTAAAAATCGAAAAGATATAAGAACTGATTGTCAGACCTAGCCCCCAGAAGATACCTGAGAGCAGACCAAAAGAAACACCATTTTTATTCTTCATCCTAACCTCCATAATAGGTCAAACCGTCAACAGCTCTTTGGTAACGACTCACACCATAATCTCCAAAGTCAGCACCTTGAGCTTCTTTGTACACTGTCCACAAACTCCAGATAGTATCTTGCAAGATTTTATAGATTCGAATCTTTTCACGAGATACTGGGGTTTTGTCACTCTCATAGTAGGTTAGGAAATCTTCTTCTTCCTGATTTGTAAATTCAGACTCCAAAAAGAGAGCTGCCAAATCCCACATCGGGTCATTCATAGAAGAATATTCCCAGTCGATCAAATACATGCGTCCTTGTGGTGACTCGATAAAGTTTTCTGGAACCAAATCAATATGACAAGACTTTCTATCAACACCTAAGTCAGCCAATCTTTTCTCTAGTGAAAATACATCTTTTCTTACAGCTTCATAGTTGGCGTAAGGGATATTCCCCTCAATCAGGGTCTCGTATTTTTTGATTTCTTCAAAAGGAGCAAATTCCCCTCTTAGTTCTTTACCTGATGCATGAATGGTCTGTAGAATCGGTGCAATCTTTTCAAACTTGGTCTTAATTGAAGTGGAATCAAGCGTTGTTGCAGATTCAATGTACTCATTTACCTTAATCCCTGAATCAATATCAAAAAGATAATTCTTGACATCAAGATTTAAATCTTTCAACAATTCAAGATTGTATTTTTCATCTTGACGATTGATGAGCTTTTCAGTCCCTTTTCCGAAAAATTTAACAATATAGGGTTTAGAAGTTGTTTTAACCAAATAATTCTGATTGGTCATGCCTCCCAGTTGTTCAACACTGAGGACTTCCTCTTCCTCAGCTAGTAAAGAAGAAATTTTTTCTTTGATGAGTTTCTCCACAATTAGCCTCCATCTTCTACACTTCCCACTTGAATACTGTTTTAAAAGCAGTATTAAGGTCTGTAGCAAAGACACGGTGAATGTCCTTGATTTCTCTCACCGGTTCTTCAATATAAAGGATATTTTTCAGACGATTCGCAAACTTTTTAACTTCCATCATCTGAATTGCATTTTCAAAATCAATCCGTCCTGATCGTGATGAACCAACCAATAATAAACCTTTTTCTAAAGCATCTCGTGTATTGATATTGACCTTGTACTCGCTCACTCCCATCATGAGGATCGTTCCTTGTGGGCGAATGTAACGAATCAAATCATTGATAGCGGGACCTGTTCCATCGCCACCACAACATTCAAATCCATGATCAAAGGTCAAATCCTCTGGGATATTATCAGTAATGTAGCACTCTTTTGCAAAAGAGAAGAGTTCCAGTTTTTCCCAATGGCGACCAATGACGATAATCTCTGCTTCTGGCAAGGTATAATTGATAATATTTGCAACAACAAAGGCCAAACTACCATCTCCGATAACTGCGATGCGCTCTCGTTTGCTATGAGCAAGATGTAGGAATCGATCCATGGCATGCATACCGACACTCACAAACTCAGTAATGGCAGCAACTGTGTCCTCAATGTCATTATAAGAAACAATTCGATCTTTTGGAAGAGAAACAAATTCTCTCATAAAGCCATCATAACCACTAGATAGGAAGTAAGTTCCTGTCATGTAGTTCTCGTAGAACTCCTTGTCACTCTGCATAGGCGGTTGATTGGGAATCATAACTACCTTTTGACCGACTTCATAAGTCCCCGTTGGATCTGAAATAACAGTTCCACAAGACTCGTGAATCATAGCCATAGGAAGCTTTTTAGCCAATATCTTTGGATCACGTTTGCCTTGATAGTAACGTTGATCCGCATGACAAACCGCCATATAATTTGGACGAATCAGGATATGATTTTCCTGATCAATGTCCTCTTCTTGGTATTTTACATTGATAAACTTTGGTTTGGTCAGTTGATAAATTTGATTAATCATAGCCTTAGTCTTTCTCAATCATGCTTTTCGCGATTTTCAAGTCGGTCACAGTTGTGATTTTAAGGTTTGAATATTCCCCTTTAGCTAGGGCAACGTCTTTCCCTTTGATAACAAAAATCTTACATGCATCCGTCAGGATTTCCTTTTCTTTATCAGATAGGGAACCATACAAATCCATGAAATCCTTGCAGCGGAAGGTTTGAGGTGTTTGACCTTGATAAAGGTGAGCACGATTTGGAATATCCGTGATAAACTGACCATTGGTACTTTCTACAATGGTGTCAACTGCTTCTACTACTGTGTCAACTGCATCATGATTTTGCGCCAGTTTGATATTGTCCTGAATCATGCGAAGTGTGATAAATGGACGAACAGAGTCGTGGGTAATCACGATATCCTCAGGAGTGATTGGACAGTAGGCGTCAATGGCTTCTATAATCTTCTCGATACTAGTATTGCGATCAGCACCACCCTTGGTAATGATGATACGGTCCTTGTGGAGAGAAAGATACTTTTCAACCAAGTCCTCAGCATGAGAGACCCAATCTCCATGAACTCCAACTACAATTTTTTCAATACTTGGTTCCAAGACGAATTTTTCAATTGTGTGGATCAAAATAGGACGATCACCCAACTCCAAAAATTGTTTTGGTAAATTGCTGATTCCCATGCGTGTGCCAGTTCCTCCGGCTAGGATTCCTGCATAGATCATATATATTCTCCTTTAGTTTATTCTAAAAAACTCATTACCATCTATTATATCACAATCTGTCTTTATCATGAAGAAAAGACCGAAAACTATCTATTTGAGAAATAAAATTAGATTTCCCTCTATATTTTTTTACTCAACATTCGGTTAATATAGAGTCCTTTAGAATATAATACAAACCTTAAAGAAAACTTAAAATCACTTTTAAGAATACAATAAAAAGCTAGGAAACTGCTCACCTAGGCCTAGACAGCTACAGTTCCTAACTTTCTTGTTTTTATTTATGATTATGGAATAGATTACTTTTCCTGATCTTGGTCACCAATTCCTTTAACTGCCTTTTTAAATTCAGACAGCATTTTACCGTTTGATTCACCAAGTTCTGGTAACCGTTTTGGTCCAAAGATTAAGAGTGCCCCTAAAACAATGATAATCAATCCTGGAGCACCGATATCACGTAAGATTCCCATTCTTTTCTCCTTTCATTTTTTTCTTTATTATCCTCTTGCTAATTGCAATACTAAGCTCATAGAGCAAGATTAAAGGAATTGTCATGGCTAGATCGCTAATAAAATCAGCTGGTGTCAAAATAACAGCGAGTACCAATAAAATAAAGTAGGCATAACGTCTATAGGTAACTAAGAGCCCTGGTCCAATCAAGCCAATCGTCGTTAAAAAAGCGATGATGACTGGCAATTCAAAGATGAACGCCAAAGGGATAGTTGTTTGAAAAACAAAGTCTAAGTAGTTCTGCGCTGTTAATTGAGTTTCAAATAATCCTTCCCCAAGTCCTAAAAGCACTTGAAGTAAGGCAGGCGTTACAAAGTAGAATCCAAAGGCTAGTCCAAGTAAAAAGCAAATAAAACTAGCTGGAATATAGGCAAAAATGGCTCTTGCTTCTTCTATTTTCAACCCCGGTTTGATAAAACTCCAAATCTGATAAACTGTAAAAGGTAGCGTAATGGTAAAGGACATTAGGCTCGCTAAGCGCAAATAAATCCACAGAATGTCATTTGGACCTAATACAATCAACTTTTGATTAAAGGACTGAGTCAGGTAGCAATAAAGCTGATCAGCAAACAATAAAGCTCCGCAGAAAACTATAGAAAAACAGACTATAACAGCAATGAACCTCTTTCTAAATTCTACCAGATGTTCAACGATTGTCAATTCTTTTGTATCCATCTACTTTTCACCCTGTCTCAATGTGACAGCCAAAACAATTATCAAGAAGACTAGCTGACTTCCTAAACCTTCCCAACTTGGATAGATGCCCAATAGGTCGATAGTTGGGAAACTTGATAGCAGGTGATTTGGTGCCATATTTGTCAGCTGCAGAGCATGCACACTAACTCCAAGCATCTTGAAAGCCAGAGCATAAATCATCCATGTCAGGATAAAGAAGACCTTATGAGGTAGGAAAAATTGACTCGCCTTGTTCATCAGAAATGCGATAACTAGCAAGACGAACAAAGCTAGAGAAATACCTAGAATAAAGTCAAAACTAGATATTCTCGGTAACATCCCTACGTAAAATAGAATGGTCTCTGCCCCTTCACGGAAAACAGCTAGAAAACTAAGAGCAAACATAGAAATGAATGAACCTGTCTTGGTCACAGTTTTTATCTGTGAATCCATAAAGTCATTCCATTTTTTGACCGAGGATTTACTATGAAGCCAAATACCGATAACAATCATCATCACTACTGCGAAAATACCAACAGCACCTTCGATAATTTCGCGATTGGCACCTGATGTCACAGCAGGAAAGGCAATTTGTAATATAAATGCAATCACTAGACTCGCAGCGATACCTGTTAGGGCCCCACCATATACCCACTTGAGTCCTTTGCGCATCTTGGCTGCTTTTAGTGTCGTGACCAAGGCCATGACGATTAAAAGAGCCTCTACTCCTTCCCGTAGGAGAATAAGCATGGCATCAAAAGCATTGTAGGTAGCACTAGTGTCAATTTGAGATAAATCTGCAATCAGTTTTTCTAATTTTTCTTGATATTCCTTCTCACTTCCCTTGACCATGATTACAGGGCTTTCACTTTCAACTCGTGTATAGAGGGAAGGATTGGTCGTGCTAACAGAACCCTCAATCGTTGGCCAGATAGTGATGAATTCCTTCATACTAGCTGCTCCTGATGCTTGGTCACCAGCTTGGAATTGTTCCAAAGCCTTCTTCAAAAGGGCAATACCGTCTTTGAGACTTAAATCAGAAGATGCTTCTGCGACTTCTTTTCCAGTTACAAAATCATCAATAGCCTTTTTTAAGTCCTCAAAGGAAGTCTGGATGGAGTTAAAATCAGTAGGCTCAGTTTCTATGCTACTCCGTAAGAAAGAAATAGCTGTTTCTACTTGACCATAATGAGCTGTACTGTTGTCACGGACAACACTCTCATTGATCGTCCAGGTTGAATTCATCTTTTTATAAGCTTCTCGGATTTGCTCTATATCTTTTGAAGTAATTGCCTTATCCAGAACCTCAAAACGCGGTCTTAGTCGACTAACAAGCTTTTCTTTTTCAGCATCAAGATCTACTGGATTTTGCTCTTTCTCAAATGCAAGAAGAGCAGATGAAATCTGTGTCAGATTTTCCTCACTTATATCTCCTGTCAGAGCAAGCTTTTCCTTGACGACCTTACCAGCTTCCGAATCAGAATGTTCTACTTTTTCAAAATCCGTCGCCATTTCTCTAACAAGAGCTTTGGCTTCTGCCTGATTATCATTTTTTACAGCCTTAGAGGCATCCGTTATCTTTACAAAATATGAACTCAGGCTTTCCTGTGCGCTAACGGGAAAAACAGCTAACAAGAGAAAAGACAAGGCTAAGAAACAAATGTTAATCTTCCAATAATTTTTGACCAATATAGCCTCCTTTCTCTACTCCACCAAAGCAGGCAAAGAGACCGCTACCGATGTGGGTTACATACTCATTCATCTTGTCTGTAGCTCCAAGGTTAGTTTGAACCTTGACAAAATGATCTGGATCCTTTTGGAAAGAAATAAAGAGCAAGCCTGTGTCAAATTGTCCAGTTTTTTCATCAATGCCATCTGAATATGAATAGGATCGTCGTAAGAGTGGCTTATCTACCTCTTTGGCTAATCGAACATGCGAATCATCTGGTAAAAGACTCAAATCCACTTCATCAAACTCATTCTTCTTACCAAAGGGAGCGCCACTTTCCTTGTAGCGACCAAAGGTATTTTCTTGCTCTTCAAGATTGGTTCGATCCCAAGTATCGAGAAACATCTGGATGCGGCGAACGGCCATATAGGATCCATTTTGCATCCAGTCCTTGCTGTCGGCCCAGACAACACGGTCAAAATCCTTCTCTTTGGTCACATTGGCTGTTCCATCCTTGAAACCAAAAAGGTTGCGGGGTGTCTCCAGACGATCTCCAATGGCTGCAAAACCTGACTGACTCCAACGGAGAGTCACCGCATTTCTCCCTTTACGGATAAGGTTGCGAATAGCATGAAAAGCAACTTGCTCGTCATCTGCACAGGCTTGGATAACAATATCTCCCCCAGTATATTTTTCACGCAGTTGCTCTTTTGGGAAGGGTGGTAAATCCTTAAAAAGTTGAGGACGTTTTTGTTCTAAATTCATTTTTTTCAGGAAACTTGCAGACACACCAAAAGTCAACGTTAAACGATGAGGATTTAGCCCCACGGTTTCTCCAGTGTCACTAGGTGGTAAGAGAGCATTCTGACCATCTTTTTTGACTAATTCTCCTTCTACCAACTTGCTACTATAATCTGTCCAATCCTTAAATAGCTGAATAATCTTATCTTTATCTGTCGTATGCAAATCTAGGACAACAAAATAAATATTCTTCTGCATAGGGGTTGTAATACCCGCTTGGTGTTTCCCATAAAAGTCAATCTTTTCATTACCGTACGAGATTTTTTCTTGCTTGTCTAACCTAGGTGCTAAAAAAGCGGAGGCACCGGAGAGACCTAGTGCTAGTCCAGCACCTCCAATACCCGCTTTTTTTAGAAATTCTCGACGGTCCATTTTTTTCTCAAAAAAATTTTCGTCTTTCTTAGTCATACTGCTTATTCTCCATCAAGAAATTTGCCCATTTGTGATAGAGGTTCACCAAGTTTTGTCACGGCTTCAGCCAATTCTTTGGTGTCTTCTTTTGTCAAATCTGTATAGAGTTTGTAGTGTTCCTTGTCTGTCATATGTTTGTCCAACAAGCTATTAACAGATTTGAAATCAGCTTCTAATTCTTTAACTAAAGCAGCATCTGATTTTTCTAGTAAAGGTTTAAAGAGTTGGAATATCTTTTCAGCTCCCTCGATATTAGCTCGGAAGTCGTACAAATCTGTATGAGAGTAGATTTCCTCTTCACCCGTAATCTTACTTGTCGCCACTTCGTTAAGCAAGTCGACTGCCCCTGTCAACATAATCTTGTGATCTACTTCAACAGTCGCTACCTTAGCCTTCAACTCTTTGATATCATTGACAAGCTGATCACCATAACTTTCGGTTCCCTTAGTTGTATTTTCTTCCCAGAGGATTCGTTCGATACGGTGGAAACCTGACCAACCTTCCTCAGTCTTATTTTCATCCACATAGTCTGCTAGACGGAAGTCAATCTTGACATCTGACTCACCAAAACTCTCAGCGATTGGCTCGGAGCGTTCGTAAGCCGTACGAACAAGCGGATAAGCTTTCTTGGCTTCCTCCAGTTTTCCGTCTTTCAAAAGCTGGACAAAGCCTTCTGTATCTGTTAAGAGTTTATCAATTTGTCCTTGAACAAAAGTCTTATAATCTGCTGTTGCCTTATCCAGCAATTTTTGTTTGTCATCTGATAAAGCTGTCACCTTAGAGGAATCACTTGTCTCGGTTGATTTTTCAAAACGGACTGCACATGCTGTCAATAGCAAAGCAGAAGATAAAAGGACAACACCTAATTTTTTCATTATTTACTCCTATTGGTTCAGGAAGCCTGAATTTATTTTACGTTCCATTACAACATCCTTTCCTTAGTTTTTCAACAAATTGTCAGAAAATTTAATATTTGAGAATTTGAAGTAGCATTTTTCGGCAAAATTAGAAAGGGCTTAAAAATTAGAATCGTAAAACTTTTTTCAGATAGTTTAAAAAGTTTGTATTCCCCTATTCTTTTCTCTATAATGGAGAGAAAGGAGATGACTATGACAGAAATAAAACATGAAATTGATGCAAACTTTGCAGGACGACTCAATATCCTACGTGCGGGCGTTCTGGGCGCCAATGATGGAATTATTTCCATCGCTGGAGTCGTTATCGGCGTTGCCAGTGCGACAAGCAATATCTGGATTATCTTTTTATCAGGTTTAGCGGCTATCCTCGCTGGTGCTTTCTCTATGGCCGGTGGCGAATATGTCTCTGTATCCACTCAGAAAGACACGGAAGAAGCCGCTGTTGCTAGAGAACAGTTGCTCTTGGATAAGGATATCGAATCTGCAAAACAATCCCTCTATGCTGCCTATCTTCAAAACGGTGAGTGTGAAACGTCAGCCCAACTCTTGACCAACAAGGCCTTTTTAAAAAATCCACTCAAAGCCTTGGTCGAAGAAAAGTATGGAATCGAGTATGAAGAGTTTACCAACCCTTGGCATGCTGCCATCTCTAGCTTTATTGCCTTTGTACTGGGAAGTCTTCCTCCTATGCTTTCAATCACCGTCTTTCCAAGTGACTATCGTATTCCTGCTACTGTTTTTATCGTGGCCCTTTCCCTTCTCGTCACCGGCTATACCAGTGCTAAACTAGGCAAGGCACCTACGAAAACTGCCATGATCCGCAACCTCTGTATCGGACTTCTCACCATGGGTGTAACCTTCCTCTTGGGACAACTCTTTAGCATTTAAGATAAAAGAAATACCTCGACAAGCATCGAGGTATCTTTTTTACATTTGCACAATCTTGCGATAGCTTCTTGAGGTAATCATAAAGATTAAGACATAGACGATGAGGAAGATAGCACAGATGGACAGAGTGACTGTCAACATCATGGTCGCATCTAGGACCCCAATGACTTTTAGGATGAGACTAAGCATATGATAGGCAAAGGCAAGGTGTAGGAAGGCAAAGAGCAATGGGAGGAAGAAAACAGTTAGGACCTGTTTATTAATGGTTTGCTTGATTTGCTTTTGATCGAGACCGACCTTTTGCAAAATGATAAAGCGTTCACGGTCTTCATAGCCTTCAGAGATTTGTTTGTAGTAGATGACGAGAACTGTTCCCACCATAAAGATGATGGAGAGGAAGATACCGATAAAGAAGGTCCCACCAAAGAAAGCACTCATCTGCGCACTACTATCAGCCAGATTGCTTCCGTAAATAAAGCTTCCTTCTTTGCTTGATTCTCTATTAAAATCATCAAGGAATTTTGAATAGTCATCTGCAAGTTTGAGTTGCTCTTCCTCACTAGCTGTTACATTCATACCACCATAGTATTGATTAAAAATGGAAGAATTAGGATGCTGGTCAAGAAAGGCTTTCAAGTCAGGAACAACCAGATAGTTATAGTCCGAAGTTAGAATATTGTACTGATTTGGGACATGTTCAAGAATAAAATCTTTTTTGATTTCTTCCTTTATTGTATAGGTCTGGTCATTTAGAGTCAGTTCTTTCTGTCCTTGAAGTTCTTTGTTCTTAGTAAACAATCCAACTTCCTTTCCTGAAAGTGCAAGTTTTTGGCCCGTCATATTCTCATAGTCTTTTTGGTCAAAGACCATAAAAACGGTTTTCGGTTGAACACGATTTTGACCTTTCTCAAAAATGGTTAATTTCGTACCTTCTTGGTTTGCTACACCAAAGCTACTGTATGTAAGGACTTCTTTCTTTGTAACAGTCAATCCCTTATCACTAGCATACTGGTCTAGGAGTTTATTTATGTCTTCTTTTTCAACATTCTGTCCTGTAATTCCAAAATCATGTGGATTCATGACTTTCTTGAAAGTTTCAGAGCCTTTAAAGATACTCGTTGCAGCAGACATAGTCACCAAGACCATGGTTGAGAGAATAGCAATCGTCGCCAGACCAACCGCATTTTTCTTCATACGGAAAATGAGATTAGATACGGAAATCATGTTGTTGGGTTGGTAATAGTAAGTCTTGTTTTTCTTCAAGATTTGTAAGAAAACCGTAATCCCTGCATTGAAGAGAAGATAAGTTCCCAAAATTACCAACAAAACTGCTACGAAGAAAATCAGAACAGCAGAAAGTGGATTTTCAACTGTAACTGCTAGGTAATAACCAGCTCCCAAACTGATTAGACCTAGAATGGTTTGAAGGCCTAAGAAACGTCCTTTTTTCTCACCACTGGCTTTTTCACGAGAGAGCTGAAGGGCATTCATGCGTGCGATGCGAAAGGCATTGATAAAAATCAAACCTAGGAAGATTGCCCCAAAGACGATAAGAACTAGGATAAAGACAATTGGTTGGAAAGTCGAAACGAGCTCCACTTTCATCTTCATCAGCTTCAGAAGAAGGGCAAAGATTAGCTTATCAAAGAGAGCTCCTAGACCGAGACCAGCTGTCAAGGTTAAGGAACCAAAAATAAGAAGCTCCTTAAAAACCATACTGATCAAATGGCGCTTTTCAAGCCCCAGCATACCATATACACCCAACTCCTTGGAGCGATTCTTCATGACAAAACTATTAGCATAAAGGACAATAATTCCAGAAGCGATAGTAACAACCACCATACCGAGAGCGAGGGTCATAGAGATAGTTTCTCCCCCTCGAATCTTGCCAATATTAGGGTTGAGTGACAAGGAGTAAAAGAGATAAGTAATGGTCACAGCTAAGAGAACTGCTAAAGCAAAGGGATAGTAGAGTTTGCGGTTTTTGATTAAGTTCGAAACCGCTAACTTATTGGTTAATCGGAACATACTAATTCACCTCGCTTGCCATGACAGTCAAGGTATCAGAGATTTCTTGGAACATCTGACGCTCTGTCTTGTCTCCACGGTAGATTTGGTTGTAAAGAATGCCGTCCTTGATAAAAAGAACGCGCTTGGCCCTGCTGGCTGCCGCGGTTGAGTGAGTTACCATAAGAATGGTTTGCCCACGTTCATTGATTTCATCAAAAACATCTAGAAGAGCTGCTGATGACTTGGAGTCAAGAGCTCCTGTTGGTTCATCCGCAAGGAGAATTTCAGGTTCAGTGATGATGGCACGTGCTACTGCTACCCGCTGTTTTTGACCACCAGAGATCTCGTAAGGATACTTCTCTTGTAATTGGTTGATGCCCAAATTTTCAGCTGTTACTACCAATTTCTTCATCATCTCCGTGATAGGTTTTCGTGATAACACTAGCGGAAGCAAGATATTATCCTTAACAGACAGGGTATCTAGCAAGTTAAAGTCTTGGAAGACAAATCCTAACTTCTCACGACGGAAACTAGAAGCCTGAGAATTTTTAATGGTTGCTGTGTCTGTTCCGTTTAGGTAAACCTGCCCACGAGTCGGTTTATCCAGCATAGCTAGGATATTGAGCAGGGTTGATTTCCCAGAACCAGACTCTCCCATGATGGCAACGTAGTCACCCTTTTCTACGGTAAAGTGAATATCTTTGAGGGCTTCTACTTGGTTGCCTTGGAAACGTGTTTTATATATTTTTTGAACATGTTTTACATCTAAAAGTGTCATTGTTATCTCCTTCTTAATATCCCATCAATTGAAACTGTGCTTGCATCATAGCGCATCCTAGTTGAACACGCTCGATATCTTTTTGACTTGGTTTTCTTCTTTTCTTTTGTAAAATTCTTTTCATGGTTTTACTCCTTTGTTCTTTATGAGTCTAGTTTATCGCAAAAAAAGACGGCTTGCCATAACCTAACCTTACAAAAGAGACTTTAATCTTACATTTTTGTAAGATTGAGGAATTTTTTTGAAAATGGCTACTATAAGAAGTCCTGTCATTGCTTGTTTTATTCTTAAAAAAATAGTAAAATTAAGTTATGAAAAGGCTTTCCTTAACATCTTGTAAAAGAATTGGCTTTCTGCTAATTATTTTTAAAGGTGCTAAACTATCATTCGTATCACTGCTATAAGGAGGGAGGTTCAGCTCCCTCTTTTTTAGAAAGAGGTTCCTATGAAACGTGTTTTTCTCTTCATCAGCAATCTTCTTTTAACTTTCTTCCTCATTGCGACTCTGTCCTTTTGGAAAGACTCTCTTCCACAAATCCTGTTCCCAGGTGCAGCAGTATTAAGCGGGCAAGCAGATTATTCTACCGTTAAGGAAAAATTAAATAGTCTTGCTAAAGAACATAATAGTCTTATCGCAAGAACCATTTGGGAAGTAGATAGTGATGGAAAATCAAGAACTCTCTACGAAGCTTTTGGAGATGGGCAACTCCCAGACTGGATGCCTCCAGCAAGTCAAGAAAGCATTCACAAGAGCGATCTTCTCAACAACTACAATATTATCAGCGGATCCCTAACTAGTCAAGAATTGGCTACTCATCTGAAAGAACTTGGACTAGAAAAAGCGAATGCATTTGAAAATGACAGAGTATCCTTCGTACTGGCCATCTTTACCCAACCTGATCAGCTCATCAGTATGTTAATCTTTTTGCTGACTTTCTTAGCTTTGATTGTTATTGGCCAAATTCAATCTCTTTCTCAGTCAGGGATTCGATTGATTTCTGGAGAGCGGCTGAGCTATCTCTTCTTTCGTTCTCTCGCAAGAGACGGACTTGATATCCTTCTTTTTGGTCTACCTGCTTTGCTGATAGCATGTATCTTGCTCATTTCCTTGGGATATCCTTATGAAGTTCAGACTTTTCTAGGAATACTTTTTATTCTTTACAATAGCCTACTTCTCTTACTTAGTCTTCTAATTGCCTTTCTTTTTACCATTTCTTTAAAAAAAGTCCATCTCCTCTCTATCATCAAAGGAAAATTACCAATCAAGTCAATTCTACGCATTCTCTACTTTGGTCAGGTACTTGCCATTCTACTGGTTATTGTAGGATTTGGACGTATGTCTACTTACTATCATATACTTGAGAAAAATGAGGCTGGACAAGCTACTTGGGAACAACGCTCCAATGTTGTTACTCTTCAAACAGGGCGTTCCAGTCAGATGAAAAATTTAGATGAACTGCAGACAAATGCTGATAAATGGTTTGACTTTATTCAGCATGCTATAGATAATGAGAATGCCTTCCTTATTAAACATGATCTAGTTGAGCAAGCTCTTAAGCAAGCTACCTCAAATCATAATGAAACTGAAAATAACCCTTATGGTGTGGAAGGAAAAAATATTCTCTACGTCACGCCCAGCTACTTCCAAAAGGAAGATATGGACTTATCATCAGAAACCTTTCAAAAAATCAACACCCTCAAAGATGGACAGATCCTTGCCATACTCCCAGAAGAACTACAAAAAAATGAAAAAGATATAAAATCAACCTTGCAACAAGAGTTAACCAACCGATTATACAGTAACAAGTCTAATCAAACTGTCGAAGTTAGTATAGCTTATACCAATCAAAATAATGATGTATTTCTCTATAATACCACCCATATCGCTTATGATCAATGGTTATCAAATCCCATCTTTCTTGTGCTTTCTCCTAAAGCACTTGGTAAGGTTTCCTCCATCTTCTGGTTTACAAATCTAGAATATCTCTATTTTACAGACCTCCACCAGACACAAGAACTTTTGAAACACTATCAACTTGATCATATGGTCTCAAGGCTATCGCCTGCTAGGGAAACCTATCTCCAGTTAAATCAAAAAATTAAAATCGAAATTTTTAGTAACTTAGCGAGTTCTATGTTTGCTATTTTGACTTCAATTTTGCTGTTTACAAGTTTAAATCTGCTCTATTTTGAAGCCTTTCGCAAAACCATATTCTTGAAAAAAATAGCAGGCTATTATTTCTTTGAATTACACAATAGATATATCACTTCTCAAATAGCAGCTCTCTTTCTCGGAAGTGGTCTAGCTTTCATTATTTCTAAGAATATCTGGATTACCCTGATCCTATTTTTCAGCTTTTTAAGTTTAGCCGTTCTTCTATTGAAGATCTTTGATAAAAAGGAAACTAAAACTTATGCTAGCATTATCAAAGGAGGATAGTATGATTGAATTACAACATATTTGGAAACAATTTGGTTCTCGTATTATTTTTTCAGACTTGAATCTGAATTTTCAAAGTGGTATGGTGTATGCTTTGATAGGAGACAGTGGTTGTGGAAAAACCACTTTGCTCAATATGCTTGCAAAACTAGAGACTTTCGACAAAGGAGAAATCATTTATAAAGGAAAGTCTTTGGCTTCACTAAAAAATGAGGAATTTTATCGTAACGAACTAGGTTATCTCTTCCAGAATTTTGGACTATTAGAAAGTCAGACCATCCGAGAAAACCTTGAGCTAGGACTGATTGGTAAAAAGAAAAACAAAAAACAAGAGAAAGAGAGACTTCTTCTTCAAGCACTGCAAGCTGTCAGACTGGATTATCTAAGTCTCAACCAAAAAATCTATGAATTATCTGGTGGTGAAGCTCAACGCGTAGCGCTTGCTAAGATTATCCTGAAAGATCCTCCTTTAATTTTAGCCGATGAGCCTACCGCCTCGCTAGATCCAAAAAATTCCAAGGAAATTATGGAAATTCTCCTTGAACTTCGTAATGCTAATAGAACAATTATCATCGCAACTCACAATCCTAGTATTTGGAAAATGGCTGATCAGGTAATTCATCTCTCTCAGGATGGAAAAGAATATACTTAAATATCAAAATCCCTTGTGGCTAAATAACCACAAGGGATTTTCAGTCATTTATGCTACTTCTTTTAAGTATCATAGTGCAAATAATAAATATTTCCAGTTAAATCTCACCAAAACCAGCCATCATTGTCTTCAATGGCTTGAGCTTCCTTACGCTTGCGTGGTCCTGTTCCGTACATTTCTGCTTCGATCTCTTCCTTAGTTGGCAGGATAGAGGCGAGGATAATGTAAATAATCACGCCAATCCCAAAATTTGATATAGTAAAAATGGCGAAGAGAAAGCGGACTAGGGTTACATCAAGTTTCCACTTGTCTGATAGACCAGCTAAAACTCCTGACACCATACGATTTCGTCTCATTTTATAAAATTTTGTATTCATGATTGTTTCCTCTTTCGGTATTCTTACAAGTAGTATAGCATAAAACGTGACCAAGAACATCAGTCCATAGGCTGATTTAAGATGACGAGTTTACCTCGACAAACGCCACAGCGATAGCGTTTCGTGTCAATCTTTCTCTTGCGTTGATAGGATTGCTGGCAGGATTGGCACTGATAGACTAGGTAGGTACTTTGGTCTTTCAAAGGGGGAACAAAGCGCAGTCCTTCCACTTCTTTCAACAGTTCCTTAAAATCTCGGTCCTTATGGCGATAACCTTTTTTCTGAAAATAAAGGTGATAGTGACAAAGCTCATGGCGCACGATTTTGCGAAAGACTTCCAAACCTAGTTCATTATAAATCTTGGGATTAAAATCCAAATGCCCATCCTTGGGGAAAAATCGCCCACCTGTCGTTCGCAGACGAGAATTCCACTGGGCTTGATGGGTAAAAGGCCTACCAAAGTCTTCGAGGGAAACAGACTGAACGTACTCAGTTAGATTCATCTGGAGCTAGGAGCGACAGATTGACTTTTTCACGTTCAGTATCGATTTTCTTAACCCAAACCGTTACCAAATCACCGACAGACACTACTTGACTGGGGTGTTTGATAAATTTGCGACTCATGTGGGAAATATGGATCAAGCCGTCCTCGTGAATCCCGATATCAACGAAGGCACCGAAGTCAACGACATTACGCACCACACCTTCCAGCTTCTGGCCCACTTTTAAGTCTTTGATATCCAGTACATCTTGACGGAGAACTGGAGCATCAAAAGAGTCACGGAAATCACGACCTGGTTTGAGAAGGTCAGCAACGATATCTTTAAGAGTTTCTGGACCAAGTTCTAGTTCTTGCGACTCTTCTTTTATTGAAAGGGACTTAAGCTTATTTTGTGCTTCTTCATTCAATTCCTTGATATCCAAGCGTTTGAAAAGCTCCTTGACGGCAGCGTAGTTTTCTGGGTGAACTCCTGTATTATCAAGGATATTGCTACTTTCTGGGATACGGAGGAAACCAGCAGCTTGCTCAAAGGCTTTGGCACCTAGACGGGGAACTTTCTTGATTTGGGCGCGTGAAGTGATTTTTCCTTCTTCCTCACGGTATTTGACGATATTTTCAGAGATAGTTTTATTGAGTCCAGCTACGTGGGAAAGAAGTGCTGGGCTGGCTGTATTGACATTGACACCGACTTGGTTAACCACGGTATCGACGACAAAATCCAGACTTTCAGACAGTTTCTTCTGACTAACATCGTGCTGGTATTGCCCGACACCGATTGATTTGGGATCAATTTTGACCAATTCAGCAAGGGGATCTTGCAAACGACGAGCGATAGAGATTGCCGAGCGTTTTTCAACGGTTAAGTCTGGAAACTCCTGACGGGCTAGCTCACTAGCAGAATAGACAGAGGCACCACTTTCATTGACGATAACATAGCTGACTTTAGGAAAATCTTTCAGAACTTCCGCCACAAAGGCTTCACTTTCCCGACTGGCCGTTCCATTTCCGATAGCAATAATTTCCACACCGTATTGACCAATCAAGTCCGCCAAATCTTTCTTGGCTTCTTCAATCTGACGAGCTGATGCTGGTTTTACTGGATAAATGACTTGGGTCGTCAGCATTTTCCCTGTTGCATCTACGACAGCCAGCTTGGCACCTGTACGAAAGGCAGGGTCAAATCCAAGAACCACGCGCCCTTTCAATGGAGCAACCAAGAGGAGATTGCGCAGATTGTCAGAAAAGAGTTGGATAGCCCCTTCTTCCGCTTTCTCAGTCAACTCTGTCCGAATGCGTCGTTCGATAGCAGGCAAGACTTTTTTCTTCACAGATTGCTGGATAACTTCATCAATATAGGCGTTTTTCACCTTGAAACGAGCAGCAAAGAAAGCTAGAATACGATCCGTTGCATGTTCAAAACTGACTTTTAAGACACCTAGTTTCTCACCACGATTGAGTGCTAAGGTACGATAACCCTGCATGTTGCCAACTGTCTCTGCAAAATCATAATAAATCTGAAAAACTTGTTTTTCATCAAGACTTTCATCTTTGACTTGCGAAGTGATTTTAGAGTGTCTCAACACTTCCTGATAGGTCAGTGAACGCAAAGTCACATCTTCGGATAAGGCTTCGACCAAGATATCAACCGCACCTGCCAAGGCTTCTTGACCAGTCGCAAATCCTTCACAGACAAACTTCTCAGCTTCTTTCTCTAAGCCAACTACATTCTGCAAAATTAAACGAGCAAGAGGAAAGAGTCCTGCTTCACGGGCAATGGTTGCCTTAGTACGACGTTTTTCCTTGTAAGGAAGATAGAGTTCTTCTACGTCTGCTAATTTTTCAGCTGCAAGGATAGCTTCTTCCAATTCCTTGGTTAGTTTGCCTTGTTCTTGAATCTTAGCCAAGACAGCTTCCTTACGGTCGTTGAGATTTGTCAGACTTTTATCCAAATCAATAATAGCCTTAATCGCCACCTCATCCAGACTACCAGTCATGTCCTTGCGATAACGGGCGATGAAGGGAATCGTCGCCCCTTCTGCTGTCAAACTTAGAACAGTATCGATTTGCTTTAAGGTTACTCCCAAATCTTGGGAGATTTTTTCATATTTTTTATCCATGAAACTATTATACCATAAGGAACAGCTCTTGTTTTGCCTTACCTGTTTTTGCATCTTTGATTATCAAAATAATCCCATTTCCGTAAAATAATAGTATAATAGAGGTAGAATGTAGAAAAGAGGTAGGCCCATGGCTGTTAAATTTACAAAAACGGATGACTTGGACAAGATGTTTGAAGAATTTGCCAAACTTCCTGACTTAACACAAGTCACTTTCCCAGATGATAAAGATAAAAAAGAAAAAGTTGAGAAGAAAAATAGATGACGATTTTCCAATCTCTTCCTCCTAGCATCTTACAAGCGGGGGTTATTTTTCTCTCCATCATGATTGAAGCCCTTCCTTTTGTCCTGATTGGGAGTCTTATTTCGGGATTGATTGAGGTCTATATCACACCTGATAAAGTTTATGAGTTTCTTCCTCGCAATCGTTGGGGGAGGATCTTTTTTGGTACCTTCATTGGCTTTCTCTTTCCATCCTGCGAATGTGGAATCGTTCCAATTATCAATCGTTTTCTGGAAAAGAAAGTACCCAGCTACACAGCAGTTCCTTTTCTGGTGACTGCTCCCATAATCAATCCTATCGTTCTTTTCGCCACATATTCTGCCTTTGGCAATTCAATAAAACTTGCCTTCTTGCGAGCTCTGGGAGCTATTGTGATTGCTTTGGTGCTCGGGATTTTCCTAGGATTTTTTTGGAAGGAACCCATTCAAAAAGAAAATCCTATCACTTGCCATGAACACGACTTTTCACACTTAAGTCCCACTAGAAAAGGTTTTCAGATCTTTATACAGGCTATTGACGAGTTTTTCGATATGGGGCGTTACTTGGTCTTTGGCTGTCTCTTTGCGGCCATCGTGCAGGTCTATGTCCCGACTCGGATCTTGACATCTATCAGTGCTAGTCCAGTCCTTGCGATTCTCTTGCTCATGTTTCTAGCCTTTCTCCTCTCTCTTTGTAGCGAGGCGGACGCCTTTATCGGAGCTTCTCTCCTCTCGAGCTTCGGCCTAGCGCCAGTCCTTGCTTTTCTAGTCATTGGCCCCATGCTTGATATCAAAAATCTCCTCATGATGAAGCACTATCTCAAAGCACGCTTCATCTGGCAATTCATGGGCATCGTGACAGTGCTTGTCTTGCTTTATTCTTACATGATGGGGGTGATGCTATGATCCGATTTATCATTCTACTAGGTTATTTTGCTCTGACCCTTTATCTGCAGCTATCTGGCAAGCTTAGTCACTACATCAACCTCCACTATTCCTATCTAGTCTATATCTCCATGGTCCTTTCTCTTCTGTTGGCTCTGGTCCAATTCTACATCTGGATCAAGAAAATTAACTCTCACAGCCATTTGGAAAGTCGTCGAGCTAGACGAATCAGCATCCTTTTACTGTCACTACCCCTATTGATTGGAGTTGCCTTTCCGACAGTAAGTTTGGACTCAAGAACCGTATCTGCTAAGGGATATCATTTCCCACTTGCTGAGGGAATCGACACAGCTATTCAGGCAAGCGAAGGAACATCCAGTCAATACCTCAAACCCGATACCAGTACCTATTTTTCCAAATCTGCTTATGAAAAGGAAATGAGGGCTACAGCTGACAAATACATCACCCAACCAACCATTCAAGTCACTGATGAAAACTATATGGAGGTCATGGAAGTTCTCTATGACTATCCTCAAGAGTTTGAGGGAAAGAAAATAGAGTTTACAGGCTTCGTCTATAACGATCCTAGCCATCCAGATAGCCAGTTCCTCTTTCGCTTTGGAATCATTCACTGTATCGCCGATTCTGGTGTATATGGACTCTTGACCAAGGGAAACTCACGCCAATATCCTGACAATACCTGGATCACCGCTAGAGGAATCCTGACCCTCCACTATCATAAAGAACTCAAACAAAAACTCCCAACACTAGAAGTTGAGAGTTTCACAAAAGTAGACAAACCAGACAATCCCTACGTTTATCGTGTGTTTCAATAAAAAGTGACCCAACAAC
Organism: Streptococcus oralis subsp. dentisani; assembly: GCF_002096685.1. GTDB lineage: Bacteria > Bacillota > Bacilli > Lactobacillales > Streptococcaceae > Streptococcus > Streptococcus oralis_AD. The sequence continues at coordinate 84,869 of NZ_NCVA01000041.1, forward strand.
AGACAAATTACTTTTTAAAGTAGCTTGTCTTTTTGTTCTCCTAGCTCAACAAAATCAACACACAACCTTTCAAACAATAGAAAAAGTCCCAAGAAATAAGATTTCTCGAGACCATAAAAATGTTAATAAGATAGGGTTGACAATCATCACATATCATAGCTTAACTGCAATAGAGTTGTGATAGAAAACGTTAATTTACTAGAAAAAATAAAACTCATATTAAACTGAATATTCAGTTTCTTACTGGCATAAAGCTATTTGAGTTTAATTTAACAACCACTAACCTCTATTAACGCCACCAAATGCTGAACCAAAAACGGAAGTAGAATCCTAAGAACATAATGTGCACCTCCTTTTGAAAAACGTTTTTCCATCTCAACTATATTATATATTTTCTTGTAGAGAATTGCAAATTTTTTCAGTCAAATTACTAGCTTTTTTCAAAAAAATATGATAAAAGACAAAATTTTATATTAAAAATAGTTATTTACTTTCGGTTTCTGTAAAATGAAGACATAATATAAATGCACTAAGTCCCATAACTGGATTTTTTCAGTTAAACTTCATAGCTTCCAGTTGTTGAAATTATGAACTAGCCTCTTTTCTGCACCATGAATCTCCGCTTTTTACTGTTTTTCTTCAGCTCAGTTGGACTACTTCTCATTTTGTAACAAAGCTCTTACCTCATCTGCTCCAATTTTATCCTCAGCTTTTTCAAAGAGTTGAATAGATTGATAAAAATAATTTCGTGATTTGACTGAATCTTGCTTCAGATAAATCACTCCCATCCCTCTATAAGCACAAGCTTGGGCAATGAAGTCCTCAGTTGTCAAAGCAAAATCTAGGGATTTTTGCATATAGCTTTCTGCCTCTTCTAGATTTCCCAACTTTAAACGAAGGTAGCCTTGTTCATAGTTGTTAACAGAAAATTTCAAAGCATCATTGGGAAAATATTTTTTTATAATTTGCATTTCCTGATCGATATAGAGTAGAGCTTTTTGAAAATGACCCATTTCACGGTAAACCATCGCTAACTGATGATAACCTATATGTTCATTTTCTTGGTCACTTTTAGTTCGGGCTAAGTCAATATAACGCTGGTAGATACTTAAGCACTCGTTATAATTTTGCTCTTCAAGATAGATATAGCCCATCAAATTTAATAAACTAAAATTAGTGCAAGTTTCCAAAGAAAAATCAGCTTCAACTAATTTTTTAGCCTCTTCAATCTTGCCTTCAAACAATAATTCCCATGCTTGATTCATGCTTATTCTCCTGCATCTTACGTTGTATAGAAATCTATTGATAAATCGCTATCAGACTCGTATTTTTTCCAGGCTAAACTGAAACCATAATAATCCTGAAATTCAGGGTGCCAGTCAGAATAAAGTGGGATACGACTATATTTTCTTGCAACAACTTCGTCTTCAAATTCTGGAGATTCCCCTGCAGTAATACCAAATTGAAAACCATTTAGTTCCCAGCTATTGCCCCAAACATTTTCATCAGAAAGAACATCGATCCATCTCGAGGCATCAATATCAAAATCTGCACATAATTCCAGCTCATAGAATTTTCTACAGTTAATCTCTAAAGGCTTAATATAAAACGCACCTTCTACTTGGTACTTTTTATCTCTGACTTGAATCTGTGTAATTTTCATTGGAATCGGAACTCTATTTAATTCTAACCAGAAATAGCCTAAGGGAGTTTTGATACTATAATATTGCTGATTAGCAGGTTTAGCGTTTTTAGAGCAAGCATCAAGAATTCTTCCAAGCTTAATTAAATTTCTACAAACGGTTTTCGAAGTGTGTGGGTCGAAATGTGAATACCTACGGATGACTCGTTTTAACTTTTCAACAGGAAAGGTGACATCCTTTGGTAGGGCATGATACTTCTGTACAACTAAAGCAGTTTTTTCAGTACTTTCCTTCCCTACTGGGACAATAACAGCGTGCCCAATATGGATATTTGGATCATCGCAGATATAAGTATAGCCATTCCCTCCCTCCTGAAACTCAACCACAACAAGATTTAGCTCTTGATCCGGATCAAAGAGAGGTTCAACCTTTTCTGCTTCTTGGCGTTCATAAAAAGTAAAGCAATCTCTACCCCCGTCTTCGCCAAAAACCATGAAACTGCCACATTCAGGGCACTTCCACATATAAAAGGATGCTTCAGAAATATCATCATAAGAAATTTTATTATGGTCGTCAGCTTTATTTATGATTTCTTCAAACAACTCATCCGAATAAACTGAATAAGCATTTGGATCGGGTGACCTATGGTCATTCATCGCTTTCCCGCATTTACATGTCCATTTCCCCATAAACAACCTCAATCATGCCTTAATTCTTCAAGGAAAAATTGATTTAGGGTTTCCCACTCTTTTTTCTCCTCAGTAACGTTTTGGATGTAGGCATCGAGCTCTTGGATATTATCTAAAATATAATCTTGAATTGGCTTTATAGGCTCAATTTCCATACCTTCAGGTCCCTTTACCTTGATATCAAGCAATCTTGACACATGTTCCTTCATTTGAGACGGCAGCAATTCTTTCACCAAATCATCAAATAAAATCGGAGGAACTGAATGGTATTTTTCAATCCAACGGCAAGCCAAAATCGGACGCAGCACATAGAAATACTTTTTAGGTTTGATCTTGTCTCCTAAAAGATACTTGTTCATTTGAGTTCTAGCAGTGTTCAAGTAATGGTGGAGCATTTTCTTCTCAGAAAAATACTGGTTGGCAAGAGGACGTATACGCTCGATAAAATCCGTTTGCTGATAAACAATTGGTGACTGTAACCATTCAAACAGTGTAGGATTTGACTTATAAAGGAGTTTTAAAGTCTTATCTAAATCCCAGCCGCTCACATCCCAAGTATCGTCAATTGGTAACTCGATAACATCACGCTGTTCATTTAAACGGAGATAAAAATCTCGCTTGTGTTTGTAGATAAACCGTACATCAAAGTCACTGTCAGGAGACTCAAAGCCCCATGCACGACTACCAGACTCGATAGCCCACAAAACTGTGACTCCATAATCACGCTCAATTTCTGCTAATTTTTCAGGTACCAGAACATTCATTTCTTCTTGTGTTTGCATAATAAAGCCTCGTCTATATTCCGAACATATATAGTTGCTAAAATTGGGAATTATGGGAACTAAAAGAGAAATATATCACTCTTTCAAAACTAAAATCAAATAAACTAAACCTTCCATTAGCTTATTCAGACGTTTTCTATACCTGAGAACTTTGAATGACAGAATCTCCATCCTTCCAGTTCCGAGCAATCTCTTCATCTTTCTGGAGTTGATCTACCAGTTCCTCAACGGAGTCAAATTTGACCATATCACGGACACGTTCCAGCCAGTAAACAATGACGGTCTCACCATAAATGTCATCTGAAAAGTCAAAAATATTGACTTCAAAACGTGGTTCTTCGCCATCAAAGGTGACATTTTTCCCCACACTTGCCATGCCACGATATCTCTGACGTTGTACTTCTACATCGACTACATAGACACCATCTGCTGGCATGTAAGTTCGATCTCTTAGAACCAGATTGGCTGTTGGATAACCGATAGTACGCCCACGAGCATTTCCATGAACGACCATCCCACGAGATGGGAGCGGAGTGCCGAGCAGATGATTGACTTCCCTGACATCTCCATCAAGAATAGCCTGACGAATCCGTGTGGAACTAATCTTGCCCTTTTCATCCTCAACTGGAGGAACAATGATGATCTCTCCATCAAAATAGTCCTTCAGGTCATCCGCAGTTTTCTTATCTGAACCAAACGTATAGTCAAATCCTGCTACAATGATAGCTGGTTTTAAAGCCTTGATGTAGGTATCAAAGAACTCTTGACCCGTTAAACTAGCAAATTTGCTACTAAAGTCAAGTAAGAAAAGAGCCTCTACTCCGTGCCACTTCATCTTGTGCTCACGTTCCTCGTGATTGACGATATGGAGCATGAGCTCAGGTTGGTAAGGTTGCAAGGCAAGTTTTGGCGACTCTGTAAAGGTCATCACGACAACTGGCAGATAATCCTTCATAGAAGCCTTACTAGCCACTTCAAAAAGTTTCTGATGTCCCTTGTGGATGCCATCAAAATAACCAAGTACAAGGACTGTTTTTCCCGGTACTGCAATATCTTTTTCGTTCTTAATAGGTACTGTTGTAATCATGAAACTATTATATCATAGAGAAAGTCTTTTCGCTAAGAGGAAATCCCAAATGTCGTTTTTTGCGCCTTAACTAACCTTATGAGAAAATTTAGCACTTTAGTTTTAAAAAATAGCACCTCCTATGAGATGCTATCATTTGGTAACTAGTCTATTGTTTCTTCTAAATCTTTTAACTTAACCGAAACAATCTTGGAGACACCTGATTCCTGCATGGTAACTCCATAGATAGAGTCCGCTGCTGCCATCGTCCCCTTACGGTGGGTTACGACGATAAACTGATTATCCTTGTCAAAGCGGTTGAGATAATCCCCAAAACGTTTGACATTGGCTTCGTCCAGCGCCGCCTCTACCTCGTCCAAGATGACGAAAGGAATAGTCTTAACTCGGATGATTGAGAAGAGCAGAGCCAGAGCTGATAGGGCTTTTTCCCCACCACTCATGAGGTTGAGAGATTGGATTTTCTTACCTGGAGGTTGAACAGAAATCTCCACACCAGCTGTTAAAAGATCGCCCTCAGTCAATATCAAGTCTGCTTGACCTCCGCCAAACATCTGTCTAAAGGTCACTTTAAAGGACTCACGAATAGCTTCGAAGGTTGATTTGAAGCGTTCCTTAACCTCATCATTCATCTCTGTGATGGTCTCAAGGAGTAGGTTTTTCGCAGACAAAATATCGTCTCGCTGGCTATTTAGGAAATCCAGACGGCTGTGAACTTCTTCGTACTGGTCAATGGCATCCAAATTGACAGGCCCCAGTGAGCGAATAGCCTTCTCTAAATCCTTAACCTCTTGCTCTGCCAGATTGAGATTTTCCAGTTCATGAGCCTTTTCTAGCGCCTCATTATAGCTAATCTGGTACTGGTCTGTTAATTGACCTTGTAGATGGCGCAAGCGTTCGCTGACCTTTTCCTTCTTGGCTTCAGCACGTGTTTGTTTACGAATCCACTCTTCATTCTGCTGGCGAGCCTGATCCAAATGGCTGGCAATATCATCCAGTCGACCCTCGATATCATCCAATTCAAACTGCTTGCGAATCAGACCTTGTTGAAGATTGGCTTTCTGGGTTTTGGCCTCTTCCACCTGCTGGCTTAGTAAATCCGTATCCACTTTCTCAAGATTATCAACCTTTTCTTGAAGGAGGCGCTGGATTTCCTCTTGCTCGATATTCAGATTATCCAGTTCCTTGCCTAAGCGTTCAATATCAGTCACTTCGTACCGCTTTTGTCCTTGCAGTTCGGACTTAAGCAAGCGCGCTTGAGAAATCTGTTCCTGCAAGTTTTGATAACGTTCTTGAATGGCGTTTTTGTTAGACTTAATCTCTTCAATCTCAGCTTCCAGATTTTGCTTTTCACTGGCAATGGTAGCAAGGCGCTCTTGGCATTTTTCCTTGTCCGCTTGCCAATCTCCTTCAGATAGGCGATTTAATTCCTCTTCTTGAAGTTTCCAAAGCGTTTCCAGTTCTTCAACCTGCTGATTGGTTTGTTGATAAGCAAGATACAAGCCTTGCTCCTGAATACGAGCTTGCTCACCCTGAGATTTGATAGCTTCTAATCTTTCTGCCAATACCGCCATCTCATCTTGCAAGGTCTTCAAACTCACTTCTTCTAACCGCAAGTCAGCTTCTTCTTTAGCAATTTCTTTTTGTAATTGCTCCAGCTCTGGCTTGATGAAAATACTGTTGTTTTGACGATTGGCACCACCCGCGTAGGAACCACCTGTACGCAATTCGGTACCATCAAGCGTCACCATACGAACCTGGTAACGAACTTGACGAGCTGCTGCACGCGCATGTTCTACGGTGTCAAAGATAGCTGTCGTAGCGAGCAAATTCTTGAAAATTGCTTCTAGTCTCTTGTCAAACGACACCAACTCATCTGCCATGCCAAGGAAGCCTGGACTTGATGCGATAGCATCTTGATTCTGACTAGAAATCGCACGAGCCTTGATCGTCGTCAACGGAAGGAAGGTTGCTCGACCGGCTCTGTTGCGCTTGAGGAAATCAATAGCCTTAGTCGCTGCGTTCTCATCTTCTACTATGATGTGCTGACTGCTAGCTCCAAGCGCAATCTCCAAAGCGGTTTGATAATGCACATCAAAGGTCAAATGTTCACTGACTGCACCAATGATCCCACCAAGACGGTCTTTTTCTTGGAGAACACTCTTAACACCCGCGTAAAAGTTGCTATGATTTCTAAGGATATTTTCTAAACTTTGGGCTCTAGCCTGCTTATTTTTGAGACTATCCAGACGGTCAAAGAGTTGGCTCTGCTGGGCTTGGTAAGAAACCTTCTTTGCCTCTTGCTCCTTGGCACCAGCTTGGTAGTCTGCCAATAATTTCTGAACCTGCTCCTTGGCAGATTCAAACTCAGTCTTTTGCTGACTTGCTTTTTCTTTAGCTGTAGCCAGTTGATCTTTCAATTTCTCAAGTTGATCTGCTTGTTTTTGAGATAGCTGACGGCTGTTCTCTAGTTCATTCTCGATGCGGGTCAGTTGGTTTGAGACATCCGCTTCTTCTTGCAAAAGCGCAACAAAGCGTTCACGCAAGAGCTCGATCATCTGGTCAGGATCATCTGAAAAAGCTAGCAATTCTGCTTCTAAACGATTGAGTTCTTTGTTGTTTTCAGTTAGACTTTCCTCTAACTGTGCCAAATTCGCTTCTTTTTCTGCCTTCTCTTTACTTAGAGTCTTTCTCTTATCTTCTAAAGATGCCAAACGGGCTTGTGCTTCTTGTTGATTGAGGGCTACCTGCTCTGACTCAAGTTTTGATAGGGCTAATTTTCGCTCTAAGTCACTTATCAGATTCGTCAGATCCATCAAGCTTCCTTGATCCTTGGCCATTTCAGTTTGGAGATCCTGGCGTTTCTTTTTAAGAGTCTGATTTTCCTCTTCTAACTCTTCACGCTTTTGGTAATAGCTAGTCAAAAGTTCCTGAACTTGCGTTAGCTCTTCTTCTGTCAACTCTAGTTCAGCCTTATTTTCCTTGATTTGGGCAACCAGTACATCCAAATAAATCGCCTTACGCTGACCATCAAAGTCGAGAAACTTCCGAGCATTTTCAGCTTGTTTGGCAAGAGGCTTGATTTGATTGTCCAACTCATAGATAATGTCCTCTAAACGGTCTAGGTTGTCCTGAGTTTGTTGCAGTTTGCTCTCTGTTTCTTTTCTACGAGTTTTGTACTTTAAAACTCCTGCAGCTTCTTCAAAAATGGCTCGGCGTTCTTCAGGCTTGGAATTAAAAATCTCCTCAACCTTCCCTTGGGAAATAATAGAGAAGGAATCCCGTCCCAAACCTGTATCCAAGAACAGGTCATGTATATCACGCAAGCGGACTTTCTTGCCATCAATTCGATACTCGCTATCTCCACTACGATAGATATGACGTTCTACCTTAATAATTTTCCCTGCATCCCTGATAAAACCATCCTCATTATCCAAGGTCACGACAACCGAAGCATAATTGAGCGGCTTACGACTTTCAGTTCCAGCAAAGATAACGTCGGGCATCTTACCACCACGAAGGCTTTTGACGCTGGACTCCCCCAAGGCCCATCGCAGACTTTCTGTGATATTTGACTTCCCAGAACCATTTGGCCCAACAACAGCTGTCACACCTTGGTCAAAGACGACTTTGGTCTTATCAGCAAAGGACTTGAATCCCTGGATCTCAATTTCCTTTAAATACATGAATCCAGCCCTTTCTCCACTGCATTTTTCGCGGCTTCCTGCTCTGCTAATTTTTTGGAGCGTCCTTGTCCTTTTCCGATACTCTTGCCCTCAACTAGAACTTCTACATCAAAAACCTTATCATGGGCAGGTCCCATCTCAGAAGTCACCTGGTAGCGAATGTCCACATCCCCATTGACCTGGAGCAACTCTTGCAGGTGTGTCTTGTAATCCTTAATCATTTCAAAGTCACCTACTTCAACCTTGGGAATCATGACCTGATAGATAAACTCTTTTACCCTAGAAACATCCTTGTCTAAAAGCAACGCTCCCAGAAAGGCTTCAAAAGCATCACCAAGAATGGTGTCACGATTGCGACCACCAGACTTTTCTTCCCCTTTTCCTAGCTTGATAAACTGATCAAACTGGCAATCACGCGCAAAACCAGCCAAACTCTCCTCTCGGACAATCATGGCACGGAGTTTGGACAAATCTCCCTCTGGTTTCTTAGGATATTTTTTATACAGATATTCTGAAATCAATAATTGCAGAACAGCGTCTCCTAAAAATTCCAAGCGCTCATTGTGTGAAATTTTTAAGAGGCGGTGCTCATTGGCATAACTCGTATGAGTAAAGGCCGTTTCCAGTAAGTTTTTGTCTGCAAATTCGATTGCAAAACGCTTCTTCAGTACAGTTTGTAATTCTTTCATACTGACCTCTTTCTAATAATTACGATCCTTTCTATTATAACAAAAAAAGTCCTCTGAGTCACTTTAAAATGGGACTAGGGGAGAGTGGGATAGTTTTTGAAAAAAAATTTCCAATTTTGGAGGCATTATAAAGAAAAAAGCCTTATTTAAAGGCTTTTTTAGGCTGTTTACATCCACCCTGAGGGAATCGAACCCCCATCTCAAGAACCGGAATCTTACGTGATATCCATTACACTAAGGGTGGAAACTTGTTTTATTATAACAGAAATTTGCTCTAATAACAAGTTTTTTATGGATGGACTAAGCGTCTATTAGTGGGAAGCATCACCATTCCAGATAGAGTTTTTCACGATTACATAATCAACGCGCTTGAGGTCAGCAACCTTGCGTCCACCTGCGTAGGAAATGGCACTTTGCAAATCTTGCTCCATCTCAGTAAGGGTATCTTGCAAATGTCCTTTAGCAGGAAGCAAAATGCGTTTACCCTCCACGTTTTTATAAGCACCCTTTTGGTATTGAGAAGCTGAACCATAGTATTCTTTGAACTGTTCGCCATCAACTTCAATCGTTTTCCCTGGACTTTCGATATGTCCTGCAAAAAGGGAACCGATCATGACCATGCTGGCACCGAAACGGATAGACTTAGCAATATCGCCATGAGTACGAATCCCACCATCAGCAATGATCGGTTTACGAGCTGCTTTAGCACACCAGCGAAGTGCTGCCAACTGCCAGCCACCTGTCCCAAAGCCAGTCTTGACCTTGGTGATACAAACCTTACCAGGACCGATTCCAACCTTTGTGGCATCCGCTCCAGCATTTTCCAATTCACGCACAGCTTCTGGTGTCCCAACGTTACCAGCAATGACAAAAGTATCTGGTAATTCCTTCTTGATGTGTTGGATCATAGAAATCACGCTATCCGCATGACCATGAGCAATGTCAATCGTGATGTACTCAGGAGCATCAGCCTTGAGCTGGCTAACAAAGTCATACTCGTAATCCTTAACACCAACAGAAATGGAAGCAATGAGCCCTTGATCGTGCATGCGTTTGATAAAAGGAATGCGCCCAGCCTCGTCAAAACGATGCATAATATAGAAGTACCCACCCTTAGCAAGTTGCTCTGCTACGTTCTCATCCAAAATCGTCTGCATATTTGCTGGCACAACAGGTAGTTTAAACGTATGATTTCCAAGTGTGACACTTGTATCCGCCTCTGAACGGCTTTTAATCACACATTTATTTGGGATCAACTGAATATCTTCGTAATCAAAAATTGGAAATTCATTTAACATATCGATGTCTCGTTTCTTTTATAATGACCTACCTATGCTTGCGCATCCCTACGCCTTTTCCCGACGTTTCCTTGACTTATTATAAACCAAAGTACAGTTTTTGTCAAATATCTTCAACAATCAAATCATATTGTTCGGAAATTACTTGTATAAATAGCCAAAAAAGTGAAGAGATTATTTTCTCCCCACTTCTTCATCAATAATCGCTTTAAAATTTTCTTCTGAATTTTCCATCATTTCATAAAATTCATTATAGGATAAAGCCTTCTGAGGAATTTGGATAGACCACTTTTTAAGCAAGACTCCGTACCCCACTACTTTTCCTATCTCACTATTTACTGACTGCTCCATACTAGGGAAAATCAGTCCGGCTTTCTCAGCTTTTAAAATATAAGAATAGGAAATCAGCTGGAACAAGTCCTCGCGGTTAATCCCTCTTTCAGTGAACTCCAGTTTCTTATATTTAGCATCTAAAACAGTATTTCGTTCTCTGTCATAAAAATCTGGATATACTTTTCGTTTCCCAACAGAAAATACTGAAATTCCGTTCGTCTTATCTTTATTTCGTGGATGGATGAAACCTTTTGGCAACAAGGTATGAACATACTCTTCCCAAAGCCAGGCAACATCAAAGAGAATACCATGTACCCTTTGAGATTGAGGGCCAAGACCATGCTTTTCTCTACTCAGAATCATCAAGCAGAGTTCCTGTAATTTTCTATACTCTCTAAAATAGGCGTGTCGGATGGGTTTCGTTTTATTCATTATGATAATCTTAGCACGATCAGCGAGTTTATAAGATGAGGTTACACGAGTAATTTCTGCCATATTTTCACGATTACTATCGAGCAGAACTCCGAAACCTTTCTGATTCTTAATGTACTCAATCGTATGCCGAATCAACTGCATGAGTGGATTATCATAGGTGAACTCTCTAGTGGTATAGGCAATGCTTCCCATAAAAGGAACATTTTTCTTAAGATGCATTCCTACATCTAGCACTCCCTTTACATGACTATCGTTATGGAAAAATCTCTGGTATTCCTTATAAAGACCTTTTCGAAGAGCAGCTTGCAGATATTTGGGAAAGAGGTAAATCAAAAGCTGATAGAGTTTATCCTCTTGAGATAGACCGATGTCTAAACTAGTCAAATTGATATTGAGAATCTTTTGTAAAAGATAATGCAAAAAATGGTCGTTACTTTCATCAGAAAAACGAGAGGAAATCGTTAATCTTTCCTGACCATATCCAAGAAAACCAATCACGTTCCCTGTCTTGATTTCCTGATTAACTGTTTCCAAAATCTTTTGGTCCTTGTCTAAATCAGGAGAATATTGCAGGTCATTTGGAAATATAAAGATACGGTCCTCTCGAGAAAGGTTATCTAGTGTTCTATCAAGAAGTGCTTGACTAAGGTTGGGATAATCTGTAACAAAGTCTTCTTTAGCAATTCTATGCTGATTATCAGTTATCCGCATCATCATCACCAGTCTCTTGCTGATCTGTTTGGTCGTTATTTATCAGATCAAATGCTTTTTTCAATGTATCCAGAATTTCGGCCTCTTCATAAGAACCTCGCAAGTAATCTTCTAAAAGTGGTTTGAGGTAATCAGACCAGAGTAATTCATAGTTAAAGTCTACATCCTTCAACTTAAGGAAATAACTTGGTCCAATATGATAATGACTGTTTAGCTCCTGAACGTTTTCGATAGCAGCGTTCAAGTTTTTTAAACGTTTTTTCGCTTCCTCCTCACGTCCATCTAGTTCGTTATCAAGAATGTATAACTGGCTTTCAGCAGTAACTTCAACAAAACGAAAACGACGGCGCATAGCAAAATCAAAGGTATCTACTGAACGGTCAATATCATTCATTGTTCCGATGATGTAGACATTCTCAGGAATATAAAATTTGTCATCAGTCTCATGTAAATTAGAATACTGGGTAGAAACGCTTCCCTTTTCACCACGATAACCAGGATCAATAGAGAAAAAGAGTTCCCCAAAAATCTTAGAAATCTCCCCACGGTTGATTTCATCGATGATGAAAACGAATTTCTTGTCTGTGTCAATCGTTGGAGATATATAATCGCATAATCCATAACTTTCTTTCATGTGATCCAAAACAATGTTTTGATAAGTTTCGTACTTTAAATTAGTCTCTTCACCCTTGTACAAAAGATACACTTTTTCTTTGGTAGCAACAGGAGAATCAAACTTCACATTCCCTTGACTGTTTAGACTGGCTGGAACAGAACTACGAGGAAAGAAGTATTGTCCTTGCTTTTCATTGATAGCATCCGTTAGCTTAGTCCACGTTTCCTCAAAATTATCTTGTCCACCAGTTTTCTGGGCTTCTTTAGCCTTCTGGCAAAACTGCTTAAAAATACCATCTTGTAATTTAAACTCAATAGCTCCATCCCCATTTGATACTGGTCTTAAACCTTCCACAAAATCCGTATAATCATAGGATGGGTGAAATTGTACAAATCCGATTTGGTCTTCGTTGCCATCCGTTAATTCTTTGGCAATTTCTTTAGCAAGATAAGTTTTTCCTGTACCAGGAGCACCACGGAGGATGAGGTTTTTGGATTGTAGTAGAGTTTGACTCAATGGATGATAAACCTTATATTCTGCAGACATTTTTTCTTCTTTCTTTTCTTTATCGTCTAGAAATTGTGTTGAATATTCAAATAAAATACTTCCCAACAATGATGGTTCCAGCTCAGGATATTTTTGCAATACGTGTTGACAAATCTCATGATTCTGAAGATAAGGTCCCCCTTGATTTTTTTGAGGAAGTAACTTGTTCCAGAATCTCTTTTGACTATTAAGATTTACACCTAAGAAAGGATATCCCTCAGAATAGATACAAAGTAGTTTTGTCACCACAGCAGAACGACCAATAAATTCATTCTTTGACTGTTTAATGTCAAAAATAGGGTTATTGAAATCTAACTTTCTACCAGCTTGGATAATCTCATACAAATCCGATTTTAATTTGTTAAATCGGTCTTCTAGTTCTGATTCTGGAATGATTTTATTAGCTTGATTCTTATAGCTTTTCGTATCCTCATTCCAATAAATACCAAATTTTGAAGAACCTCCTCCACCAATTCCCATAAATAATGATTGGTACTTTCCAGTCTCAAGAGCATAGCAAAATGACTTGTTTTGCGCCCCCTTTCCAATAACATAATCATCAATAGACATGGTTAAAATTCTATCAAGTGGCCATTCTTTAAGAAATTCTTCACGTAATTGTTCATTGTAAATACTATATTTAGATGCATCTTCTCTTAATCTTATTTTATTTTCTTGGTACCAATCATAAAAATCTTCCAAACTAACTTTTCTTTTCAGCATCATCTTACTCCTTTTATAATAATGTTCGAATAAAAAACTATATATTTCATATATAGAATATCATATCCTATAGAAAAAGAAAAGAATTTCTAAAGAAAAAGCCCAGTGTTAGGAGCTTCAATGTCTCTTAACACTAGACCTCTTTTTTATCTTAATAATATTCACCCTGACGGTAGTCCCATGAGTTAAAGGTATCTGACAGGTGCATCATGATTTTATCAATGTCAAGCCCTTTACGAATCACAACTGGGGCTGGTGAGATTGAGCGAGCTCCTCCTTGTTCTGGGATTAGTTTGCCGTCTTTATCAACCATAGACACCATCACACCTTGCTCGTAGCGCGTTTCAATCGTTTTGTCAGGTTGGATAGATGCCACATAGTCGTCTGCCTCGATGACAAGGTCCACTGCTCCTTCGATACGTTCTCCGATACCTTCCACCTTACCGCGGTTTCCTTTACCAGATGGGTTAGCTGATGAGGCGTAGACCATTTTACCTTCTTCCCAAAGTTTAGCAGCCAACTGTTCACCAGCTTTACCAAACTTGATGACAAAACAGCTAGTACCACGCACGTCGGTCATGAGCTCTTCACGACCATCCCCATAAGCTTTGAGTTTTTCAAAAGCTTCTGGTTTCCAAGGAAGGATACAACCGAGGAGAATGTCTTCGTCCCAATGTTTTTGGTAGAAGGCTTCAATTTCTGGGTTGAGTTGTGCTAAAGCGCGTAGCTCGTCCATGCTACCACAAAGTACAACACCTGGTTTGTTACGGTTACGTTCTTTGGCTGCAAACTTGCGTTCCAATCCTGCCTTGTCGCTGGTCATGATAATGTAACCAACTTTTGTAGGGCAAACAATGCACCCGCCCTCACCTTTTAAAATGTCGTAGCCTTCTTGTGAAAGTGTTCCATTCCATTGAATGTGTTTTGTCATAGTTCTATATTTCCTTTTCTATTTTTCTTCTAGTCCTGCCAGTAGGCTGGTCGTTGTTTTTCATAGGCAGCAATCAAGTCTTCATACTGCAAAGTAATTCCGATATCATCCAAACCATTTAAAAGCTTGTGTTTCCAATCACTATCGATCTCAAAGGAGAATTCTCCAACTGGTGAAATGATTTTTTGCTGTTCCAAGTCCACAGTTACCTGATCGGTCGGTTGTAGCTGGGCTAGTTTCTCTCGAACCTCTCTGGGCTGAACAATAGGCAACATGCCATTATTGAGTTCATTATTGTAATGAATGTCACCGAAAGAGCCTGCAATCACGACCTTAAAGCCATAATCTGCTAGTGCCCAAGCTGCGTGTTCCCTCGAAGAACCTGCCCCAAAGTTATCCCCTGAGATGAGAATACTAGCTTTTCGGTATTCAGGTCGGTTAAAAACAAAGTCTGGGTCCTCAGTATACTTGTCGTCTAGATAACGCCAAGCATACATGAGGTACTTACCAAAGCCTTTTTTATCAATCAACTTGAGAAACTGCTTGGGGAGTATTTGGTCGGTGTCGATGTTATCGTTCATGAGAGGAACGGTCGTTCCCGTATAAACTGTAAATTTCTCCATATCCTCTCCTTACTGGGCCTCTGGCATTTGCCGAACATCTACGAAACGCCCTGCAATAGCTGCCGCCGCTGCCATAGCTGGACTGCAAAGATGGGTTTTAGCACCAAATCCTTGTCTGTCTTCAAAGTTACGGTTACTGGTTGAAGCACAGTGGACTCCATCAGGTACCTTGTCGGGATTCATCCCTAGGCACATAGAGCAACCTGGGTCTCTCCACTCAAAGCCAGCGTCTAAGAATACTTTATCCAAGCCCAACTTTTCAGCAGATCGTTTGACAGGACGAGAGCCCGGGACTACGATAGCCGTTAAGTTGGGAGCAATCTTCTTCCCTTTGACAAATCGCGCAGCCAGCTGTAAGTCACTGAGTCGAGCATTAGTACAAGACCCGATAAAGATATAGCCTAGTTCAATGTCCGCTGGCTTTTGACCAGGCTCCAAATCCATGTAATGATAAGCTCGTTCATCGTTCATATCCTTAATTTCTGGGAAGCTACTGTCAAAGTCAACGCCCATAGCAGGATTGGTTCCCCAGGTCACCATAGGAGCCAAGTCTGAGACATCCATCTGGATAACCTTATCATAAACAGCATCATCATCGCTGACAAGCGTCTTCCAGTCAGCAACCGCCTCCTCAAAAGCTTTGGGGACGCATTCCCGTCCCTTGAGATAGTCATAGGTAGTCTGATCTGGATTCATGATTCCCATCTTGGAGCCAAACTCGATGGACATATTGCAGATGGTCATCCTCTCTTCCATGGTCAGTGCATCAATTGCTTGTCCACGATATTCCACCACATAGCCAACACCACAGGCAACGCCGTACTTGGCAATTAAGGCTAAAATGTAATCCTTAGAATAAACTCCTTTTTGAGGAACACCAGTGAATTCTACCAGCATTTTCTTGGGTTTGACCTGCCAGAGGGTCTGGGTAGCAAAGACATGCTCGACTTCACTGGTCCCAATCCCAAAGGCGATAGCTCCGAAAGCTCCGTGAGTAGCTGTATGGCTATCTCCACAGACGATGAATTTCCCCGGTTGCGTCCGTCCTGTCTCTGGACCTACCATGTGAACGATTCCTTGTTTTTCAGAACCGTGGGCAGCATGTTCAATCCCAAATTCCTCAACATTTTCAGCTAGCTTATCGATTTGGGCCTTAGAAATCACATCTCGAATATCGTATATATTGACCGTTGGTACATTGTGGTCAAAGGTTCCAAATGTCAAGTCTGGCCGTCTCAATCTGCGCCCAGCATCTCGTAATCCTTGAAAAGCTTGGGGACTGGTCACTTCATGAATATAGTGCTGATCCACATACATGAGTTGGGGTTGTCCTTCTTCTCCTGTGATGACATGGCGGTCCCATAATTTATCAAAAATCGATTTTCCTGCCATCCATTACCTCCAAATAAAATATAAGGCTACTAGTGTGGTCACCATCCCGAGAAACCAAACCGTTTTAAAATACCATTTTCTAGTCTTGTGGTGAAAGGTGATTCCTGCCAACCAGGCACCAAAACCACCACAAGTAAGGGCTAAAATGAGTAAGATTTTCTCTGGGATACGCCAAGCACCTCTTCTTGCCTTGAATTTGTCAATACCATAAATCAAGAAAATCAGCAAATTCCAAATCAAGAGGGCAAGCGTGATTCCTTCATTTATCTTCATAATCTTTCAATGATGGCTTCTGTCATTTCCTTGGTCGAAGCCTGTCCTCCAATATCTCTTGTTAAAATGCCAGCCGCTAAACTAGCTTCAACAGCATGCTCGATACGCTCCGCATCCTCATAACGTCCAAAGCTATCTCTCAACATCATGGCAACTGATAAAATCATGGAGATAGGATTGGCAATTCCTTGACCTGCAATATCGGGTGCCGAACCATGAATGGGTTCATAAAGACTTGGACCCTTTTCAGAATGACTGGCTGATGGCATAACACCAAGAGTGCCAGATAAAACGCTTGATTCATCAGATAAGATATCTCCGAAAAGATTCTCTGTCACGATGACATCAAACTTGGCAGGATTGGTAATCATAAGCATGGCAGCTGAGTCCACCAACTGGTGTTCCAAGGCCACATCTGGGAAATCTTGCGCGACTTCCTCAGCTACTCTGCGCCAGAGTTTTGATGTCGCTAGAACATTTTGCTTATCGATACTAGTAACGAGTTTTCTCCGATTTCTTGCAATTTCAAAGGCCTTGCGAATAATCCGCTCTACTTCCTCATAGCTGTAGTCATTGATATCACGCGCTTTGCGCTCTTCAAGGATATGATCTCCAAAGTAAATCCCCCCTGTCAACTCACGTACCACGACAAAGTCTACACCAGCAATTCGTTCGGGTTTGAGAGGTGACAAATGCTTGAGACTGTCAAAAATCTTAACAGGGCGAATATTGGCATAAAGCTTGAGTTCCTTACGAAGAGCCAGCAAGCCTTGTTCAGGCCGAACCGATGCTCCATCATACTGAGGACTACCGATAGCCGCAAGGAGAATCGCATCTGCTTCTCTACATGCCTTGAGGGTTTCATCAGGTAAGGGATGCCCCGCAGCATCAATACCTGCACCTCCAAAGGGGCGCTTGTCTATCACATAGTCAAAGTCAGTTTTTTCGGCTAGAGCTTCCAGAACTGCTAAACCAGCTTCCATGATTTCTGGACCGATTCCATCCCCTGCTAGAGCTACTATTTTCTTTGTCATAGCCTTCTCCTTTACACACTAGGCATGTCTCGGTAGGAGACGCTGCGCCCCATTTCACCAGCATTCTCTTTTTGAACAAAAGTATTAGCATTGATATAGGCAATAGCCGAAGCCTTCAATACATCGAAATCAAGACCTGCCGCGTTAAAGATGGTTTCTGTATCTCTGTTTTCAACAGTGACCAAGACACGAGCTTGAGCATCAATTCCATCCGTTACCGCGTCAATAGTATAGGACACCAAGCGAACAGATTGGTTAAAGAACTTATCGATAGCGTTAAAGATCGCTTCAACGGAACCTTGCCCTGTCGCATTAAATTCGACTTTCTCACCATCCATATTGGCCAGGCTAACGAGAGCTTCAATGTCATTATCTGCATGAGTTTGAAGTTGTAAATCATCAAAGTGGAAGCCTTCTGGGTTTTCAACCATGGTTCCAGCTACCAGAGCTCGAATATCTGCATCTGTGATTTCTTGTTTCTTGTCCGCTAGTGCCTTGAACTTAGCGAAGAGTGGTTTGATATCCTCTTCTGTAAAATCTAGGGCCAGTTCTCTTAGTTTTTCAACAAAGGCATGGCGACCTGACAATTTTCCAAGCGGAAGACTATTACTCTTGACACCGACCAATTCAGGTGTGATGATCTCATAAGTGAGAGGATTTTTAAGGACTCCATCTTGGTGAATGCCAGATTCATGAGAGAAGGCATTGCCACCAACGACAGCCTTGTTTTTAGGAACTGGAATACCAGAAAAGCGAGAAACCATTTCAGACGTATTCATTGTTTCATCCAAAACAATATCACTAGTTGCTTGGAAAAAATCCTCACGAATCTTCAAAGCAACAGCTACTTCTTCAAGAGCAACATTACCTGCGCGTTCACCGATACCATTAATAGTTCCCTGGACACGTCCAGCACCGTGTTTAATTGCTGTCAAAGTATTTGCAGTTGCCATACCGAGATCATCGTGACAGTGGACACCAAAGACAACTTTATGATCTGATTTAATATTTTCAGTCAAGTGATCAAAGATACGTGCAAACTCTTCTGGAGTCGTAAAGCCAACTGTGTCAGGGATATTGATATAAGATGCACCTGCATCGACCGCTGTTTGAACGACTTGTAAGAGGAAATCCAACTCTGTTCTAGTCGCATCTTCAGGAGAGAATTCGACGATTTCAAACTTAGAACGTGCGTAAGAAACATGTTCCTTGATAGCTTCTAAAATCTCTTCCTTGCTCTTATTGAGCTTATACTTGCGGTGAATCGGACTGGTAGCGATAAAGACATGAACCTGTGGATACTTGGCATCCTTAAGAGCCTCATAACAAGCATCAATATCAGATTTTACAGAACGAGCTAATCCTGTCACTGCTGTTTTTTTCATGACTTTAGCAATTTCTTGAACAGCTATAAATGAATCTGGACTAGCAGCCGGAAAACCAGCTTCAATTACAGAAATTCCCCATTTCTCCAGCTGTCTTGCAATAGAAACTTTTTCCTTTATTGAGAAGTTAACACCAGGTGTTTGTTCCCCATCACGAAGGCTTGTATCAAAAAATTCAACTTTACGCATAAGATTTCCCCTTTTCCAAATGTGGTTTTAAAAAAACATCTCGCTCGGGAACCCAAGCGAGATGTTGATTTACTCCCGCTTGGTAAGCCAAACAGGACTAATGCTTTTGCACTAGCCCGAGTACCTCAACAACAAAGCAAATTGATTAAACTTAGCTGTTTTCATGTTTGACTTTCTCCTTCGTTTGATATCTTGTTTAGTATTTTAGCATAGCTAAAAACACTTGTCAAGAAAAAATCCATTATTTTCTGAAAATTTCTTCAGTAAAGAATATTTTGCTAATTGAAAGTATTTGAAAACTCAAGCGAATTTTCTTATTTTTTCACAGTCAAGTTCCAACTTTTTTCGATGAGTTCTATCACTTCTTCATCTTGCAAACTATCATCAAGTGCCAGACTAAGCCAGTAGCGTTTATTCATATGAAAAGCTGGATAAATACCCTTTTGTGAAAGCAGGTCAGCTACTTGGTCGTGTTTGAGGTTGACTGCTTCGACTAGCCCTTCTCTCCCCTTTTCCAGCTTATCCCATGGGATCCTCATCACAACAGCATACCACTTTTGATTGCCTTCATGGCGCAATACAGCTGTATCAGGAGACTTTTCCCACAGATACTCCAACTGATTACCATACTTTTCTTGAACTTTAGTCATGATACGCTTAGTCTGAGGGCAGATAAAATCTTGCACATCAAAACAAGCCTTCCGAATCTGGTAAAGAATCTCCAAACAAGCCTCACGGACACTTCCGACAAAACTTCCCCTCATACTTTCCATATGTACTTGAGGATAGAGGTCACCCGTTTCCTGATCAAAGACCTGAAAACTCACATCATCAGTAGTGATAGAGACTGTCATGGAAAAGTCACCTTGCAAAATCTGGCAACTATAGTTCCATACTTCCCCATTTTCTACAAAACCATAGTCTCTGGCCTTTTCTTTATTAAACTGATAGGATTTAAAAATTTCAAACATAAGTGAAAACTGCCACCCAAAGCTAGCAGTTCCTTTCTATTTTTTAAAAGACAACCTTGGTTCCATGCAATTGTGTCACACCCAGCTGGTCGATAAAGGTTTGACGGTTGTCAAGGTCAATCCCCCCACCTGGTAAAATTTCAATTTTACCTTTAGCATGTTCCAAAATTCTGTGATAATGGGCGAAACGCTTGTCTAGCGAGTCACCAGACACACCAGCACGAGTCAAGATACGAGTGACACCAACTTGGCTGAGCCAGTCAATGGCTTCCAACTGGTCTTCATCACTCAATTCATCAAAGGCCATGTGAAAGACAATTTCCATTCCTTTAGATGCGGCAATCAGCTTCTCAAGATTAGGCTTATCTAACTTTTTATCAGCAGTTAATGCTCCAAAAACAACCCCTTGACTTCCAGCCTGCGCAGTCAAACGAATGTCTTCTAACATGATCTCTATTTCAAGATCAGTATAGACAAAGTCGCCACCACGGGGACGAATCATGGTCATAATGGTGGTGTCGTAGTTAGCTGCCAGTTCAACCGCTGCCTTGGTCACTCCATAGCTAGGTGTTGTTCCTCCTACTGCTAGATTGTCACAAAGTTCGATTCGACGAGCTCCAGCCTGCATCGCTTTTTCAAGCAAGGTTACATTTTCAGCACAAAATTCGTAAATCATTTGATTCTCCTTGATGTTTTCTTTGAATTTATTATATCATATTATTTTAAATATGCTTTCATTTTTATCAAGGCAAATAACTACTATTTTTATCTATTCTTTGTCAGGAATGACTTTAAAGAGATAGTAGGTGATAAAGATAGTCAAGGCTCCCAGACCGATTTTGACTGGCAAAAGAGGGGCAAAATAGATGGAAATTCCCATCAAAATGTAGATAGATACGATGATTTTTTTCTTGCGTTCTCGCGCGATTGACTTGGTTTCCCGAAAGTCAGCTACATAGGTCTGATAGAGCTTGGTATGATAAAGCCAGTCTTCAAAACGCTTAGAAGATTTTGAAAAGCAAGCGATAGACAGCAAAAGAAAGGGAGTTGTTGGCAAGAGCGGCAGGACAACACCTACAAGAGCTAGAGCCAAAGAAATAAAACCAATACAGAAATAAATAATGCGCATAACTTCTCCTAGATAAATTACTCTTCCTCTAGTTTCGCATATAATGAAGAAATTTGTCAAGCTTAAACTAAAAAGAGCCTGAAATTCATTTTCAGAACTCTGCATTTTATTTAATTTTTTCTTCTTCGTAGTCGCCATTACTACATACAACCTGCTTGCCACCACCACGGACTTTTTTCTCCACAAGGAAGTGTCCGCATTTCGGACAATCACGTCCAATTGGTTTGTCCCAGGAAGTAAATTCACATTCTGGATAGCGATTGCAACCATAGAAGATACGATTGCGCTTGGTTTTGCGTTCGATGATTTGTCCTTGATGACAGCTTGGACACTCGACTCCAATCTCTTTGACAATCGCTTGTGTATGACGGCAGTCTGGGAAGTTGCTGCAAGCATAGAATTTACCAAAACGACCGAGCTTAATCACCATCGGACTGCCACAAACTTCACAGTCAAATCCAGCTGGTTCATCCTTGATTTGAATTTTTTCCATTTCGGATTCAGCCTTGGCTACTTCTTTGGAGAATGGTTTGTAAAACTCATCAATGACACGTTGCCACTGCTCTTTACCAACTTCGACATCATCCAGTTTCCCTTCCATCTCAGCTGTGAAGGTCACGTTTACGATATCTGGGAAATATTCAACAATGAGTTTATTAACAATTTCTCCCAACTCTGTTGGTTCAAAACGTTTAGCAGCCAGACGAACGTAGTAACGTTTCTGAATGGTTTCAATGGTTGGAGCATAGGTTGACGGACGTCCAACCCCATTTTCCTCCAAGGTCTTGATAAGCGTCGCTTCTGAATAGCGAGCAGGTGGTTGGGTGAAATGTTGTTCTGGCTTGCTATTGACTTGCTTGACCACATCTCCAACAGCCATGTCTGGTAACATCTTGTTCTTGTCAGAGTCATTGTAGATAGCAAGATAACCATCAAACTTAACTTGACTACCATTTGCCGCGAATTGGACTCCATTTTGAGAGAGCTTGACAGCCATGGTATCAAAGATAGCTCCCGTCATCTGGCTAGCCACAAAACGGTTCCAGATAAGGGTATAGAGCTTGAGCTGGTCTTTGTCCAAGTACTTAGCGATGCTTTCAGGTGTGTTAAAGACACTAGATGGACGAATGGCTTCGTGGGCATCCTGAGCACCTGAGGCATTCTTGACCTTGCTACCATGCTTAGAATACTTGCTACCAAAGCGGTCGTTAATATAGCTTGCTGCTTCGTTCTGAGCCACAGGACTGATACGAGTCGAGTCTGTACGCATATAGGTAATCAAACCTTGCACGCCCGATCCGATATTGATCCCTTCATAGAGCTGTTGGGCTACCATCATAGTCTTTCGAGTACGGAAATTGATTTTGTTAGCAGCATCCATCTGCATGGTTGAAGTTGTATACGGTAGGGGCGCATTGCGTTTGCGTTCTTTCTTATCTACCTGGTCTACTGTGAAATCTTTACTAGTCAAATGGGACAAGACTTCTTTGACCTCTTCATTGGTGGTCAATTTCATCTTTTTGCCATTCATACCATAGAAAGAAGCCTGAAATTGCTTGGTTCCCTTCTTAAAGACACCATCAATTGTCCAGTATTCTTCTGGTTGGAAGGCATTGATTTCATTTTCACGGTCAATGATGAGCTTAAGGGCAACAGACTGCACGCGTCCTGCTGATAAGCCCTTCTTGACCTTTTTCCACAAAATTGGTGAAATCGAATACCCTACCAAGCGGTCCAAGACACGACGAGCTTGTTGGGCGTCGACCAAGTCCATGTCAATCTTGCGCGGTTCCTTAAAGGCATTTTTAACCGCGTCTTTGGTGATTTCATTAAATACCACACGGTTGGCATCATTTTCATCCAAGTTGAGAATGTGAGCCAAGTGCCAGGAAATCGCTTCTCCTTCACGGTCCGGGTCACTCGCCAGAAAGACTTTATTGGCCTTTTTAGCTTCTTTTTTCAGATCATTGATGAGAGGACCTTTTCCACGGATATTGATATACTGCGGTTCATAGTTATTTTCAATATCGACTGACATACTGGATTTCTTCAAATCACGGATATGTCCGACACTAGCTAGAACCTTATAATTTCTGCCTAAATATTTCTCAATCGTTTTCGCCTTGGCAGGCGACTCCACGATGACTAGATTTTTCTTAACTGTTGATTTTTTCTTCTTTGTTGCCGTAGCCACACTATCACACCTTTTCAAAGTAATAAACTTTATAAAGTGTAAACCATTTTTCTATAGCTGTCAAGACTTAACTCCTATAGTATAGAAGAAAAGTTTATCTGAGTGAACCATTTCTCCTTAAAATTCAAACTCAGCCAGTACATCTTGACCGCTGGTGACCAGTTTTGCTCCCTCTTGGATCAGGTGGTGACAGCCATCTGAATGGCCATCTAAAATGTTTCCTGGAATGGCAAAGACATCACGACCTTCCTCCATAGCTCGCTCACAGGTGATGAGACTACCAGAACGCATCCTTGCCTCTGCTACAATGACTCCTCGACATAATCCTGCTATGATACGATTTCGAGCTGGAAAATGAAATTTCAGAGGTTGCTCGCCAGGTCCATATTCACTGAGAACCAGATGGTCATTGCCAATATACTCCTGCAAGCGTTTATTGGCGCGGGGATAGAAAACATCCAATCCTGTTCCAATCACTGCAATTGTTCTTCCTCCATTCTGGAGTGCAGCCATATGGGCAGCCGTATCAATCCCTTTGGCTAAACCACTGACCACAATTAACTCGTTTTCCAAACCTTGAATGACTTTCTGGACCGACTTTGCTCCCTGACTAGAACATGAACGACTCCCTACAACAGCAACCTTTGGAAATTTCAACAGGTCTAGATTTCCTTTATAAAACAAGAGCGCTGGAGCATCATAAATCTCACTCAGATCCCAAGGATAACAGTCATCAAGAATCGAGAAGGATGGAAATTTCTGAAACTCCTTCTCCAACTGTGCATCATCTATCTGGAAATAGCGTTCCATAAAGACAGCAGGATTACGGCATCCAGATATTTCTGCAATATCACCTAGCAAGAGCTCCTGATCTACAGTCTCGTCGTATTCAAGAACAGTTAAAATTTGTTGATTGGTCAGCCCAGCTTTTCTCAATTTGTAAATCTCATAGTTTGTGATCTTCATATACAACTCCATTTCTTTTACTACTCATCTATCTATTCGAAAATAAAATAAAAAAGAAGACATGATAAATTGATTTTTGTGTTTATCCAACTTTCGTATGTGATAACTTGGTTCATCAAAAACACAAAAAACTCTTGAGAAATCTTCAAGAGTTTTGTTTCAACTTTCTATTCTTCATCCATACTCAAAACGCTGAGGAAGGCTTCTTGTGGGACTTCTACTGATCCGATAGCTTTCATGCGTTTCTTACCAGCTTTTTGTTTTTCAAGGAGTTTGCGTTTACGAGAAACGTCACCACCATAACACTTGGCAAGTACATTTTTACGAAGGGCCTTGATATCAGTACGAGCCACAATCTTGTGTCCAATAGCTGCTTGGATTGGTACTTCAAATTGTTGACGAGGAATGATTTTCTTGAGCTTGTCCACGATGAGTTTCCCACGTTCGTAGGCAAAGTCCTTGTGAACGATAAAGCTGAGGGCGTCCACCTTGTCTCCATTGAGAAGGATATCCATTTTGACTAGCTTAGATGGGCGGTACTCTGACAATTCGTAGTCAAAGCTTGCATAACCACGCGTCGAAGACTTAAGCTTATCAAAGAAGTCAAAGACAATTTCAGCAAGTGGAATTTGATAGATGACATTAACACGGTTATCATCAATATAGTCCATGGTCACAAAGTCACCACGCTTACGTTGAGCCAGTTCCATCACCGCTCCGACAAACTCCTGCGGTACCATGATTTGCGCCTTAACATAAGGCTCTTCAATGGTCGCAATCTTGGTTGGGTCTGGAAATTCAGAGGGGTTAGACACATCCATAGACTCCCCGTCGGTCAAGTTAACCTTGTAAATAACAGACGGAGCTGTCATAATGAGGTCAATATTGAACTCACGCTCTAAACGCTCTTGGATAACATCCATATGGAGAAGCCCAAGGAATCCACAACGGAAACCAAATCCAAGGGCCTGTGACGTTTCAGGTTCAAACTGCAAGCTGGCATCGTTGAGCTGCAATTTTTCAAGGGCTTCACGAAGGTCATTGTACTTATTTGATTCGATTGGGTAAAGTCCTGCAAAGACCATAGGGTTCATTTGCTTGTACCCATCTAGCGCTTCTGCGGCAGGATTGGTTGCCAAGGTAACTGTATCACCCACACGAGTATCTTGAACCGTCTTGATAGAAGCCGCAATATAACCAACGTCACCTGTCGCTAGGAAATCGCGCCCGACTGCTTTCGGTGTAAAAATTCCGACCTCAGTCACATCAAAGGTCTTGCCATTGCTCATGAGCTGAATCTTATCGCCAGGTTTGACAACTCCATCCATGACACGCACTTGGAGGATAACCCCACGATAGGCATCATAAACTGAGTCGAAAATCAAGGCTTTTAATGGAGCTGAAACATCACCAGTTGGTGCGGGAACTTTCTCTACGATCTGCTCAAGAATTTCTTCAATACCAATACCAGCTTTGGCTGAAGCTAAGACCGCTTCGCTAGCATCCAGTCCGATGACATCCTCAATCTCTGTACGAACACGTTCTGGATCGGCTGCTGGTAGGTCAATCTTGTTAATGACTGGCAGAATTTCCAAATCATTGTCCAAGGCTAGATAAACGTTGGCAAGAGTTTGTGCCTCAATTCCTTGCGCAGCATCAACCACCAAAATCGCCCCTTCACAGGCTGCTAGTGAACGCGAAACTTCATAGGTAAAGTCCACGTGCCCTGGCGTGTCAATCAAGTGGAAAATATAGGTTTCTCCATCTTTTGCAGTATAATTGAGCTCAATGGCATTAAGTTTAATGGTAATCCCACGTTCACGCTCAAGATCCATACTATCCAAAAGCTGTGCCTGCATTTCACGACTAGAAACCGTCTCCGTCTTTTCTAAAATGCGGTCTGCTAGGGTTGATTTCCCATGGTCAATATGGGCGATAATAGAGAAGTTTCGAATCTTCTCCTGTCGTTTTTTTAATTCTTCTAAGTTCATGCTGCTCTTCCTTTCAGGGTATCTATTAATTATAAATTGTTTTTAACATTTTGACAAGACCATACCCTGCTAGGAGTACTAATCTTCGGCAATAAAACCATCATTTTCGATAAAGTGGTGTTCGGTCATACCTTGGTCAGTAAAGACGATCCCATGAAGGACACCACCATAAACAGCTCCTCCATCCATGCCAATCTTGCCATCTTCTGTCATCCAAAGCTCAGCAGTACCTCGGTCTTGCTTGAGCAAACCATAAACCGGTGTATGCCCAAAGACAATGGTTTTTCCAGTATGATTTTCGGCTTCGTGGAATGGTTTTCTGAGCCAGACTTTTTTATAATCTGTTGTTTCATGCCAATCATCCAAGGTCAAATCGATACCCGCATGAACAAAGATATACTTGTCTGTCTCTACTACAAATGGCATTTGACGGATAAATTCGACCAAATCTGCCGCTTCAGTCGCAACACGTTTGGCATCTTCTACTCCATCAACTGGTGCATCCAAGGGACGACCTAGGATTGAGTTAATAGTTGTATCTCCTCCATTGCGACGATAATGGTCATAGCTTTCTTCTGGGTCATCGAGCCAAGTCAGAAACATATACTCGTGGTTTCCTGATAGACAGATCGCCCCATGATTGTCGACCAAGTCCTTAACCATTTCTAGAACACGGCGACTGTCTTCACCACGATCAATCAAATCCCCTAGAAAGAGCAGCTGCGTTTGCCCATCCCAGGTTTTGAGAAGGTCTTCTAGCATCCCAGCTTTTCCGTGAACATCTCCAATTACATAATAGTCTGTCATTTATTTCTCCCTCGTTTGCAATAATTCTCTGGCTTGGGTAAGGGCCGCCTCTGTTACATTCTCCCCAGCCAACATCTTAGCTACTTCCTCTACTCGCTCTTCTAAAGTCAAGAGGCGAACCGTCGACACCGTAGAATGCTCATCACTAATCTTCTCAATAAAGAATTGATAATCTGCAATGGCAATCACTTGTGGAAGGTGAGAAATAGCAAGAACCTGACCATGCTGGCCAATCTTATGAATCTTTTGAGCAATGGCTTGGGCCACACGACCTGAGACTCCCGTATCTACCTCATCAAAGACAATACTGGTCTTCCCTTCCTTACGAGAAAAGGCTGACTTGATAGCCAACATGAGGCGGGATAATTCCCCACCAGACGCAACCTTAACCAAAGGCTTAAAGTCTTCACCAGGGTTGGTCGAAATGTAAAACTCGACCGTTTCATTCCCCTCACGACTGAATTTGCCCTTGCTAAAGCGAACCTGGAACTGTGCCTTCTCCATATAGAGGTCCTGAAGTTCTTGCTTAATCTCAGCTTCAAGCTGCTGAGCCAAATCATGACGAGCAGATGCAAGCTGCCCTGCCAAATCGACAAGATCGACTTCCAATTTCTTGAGCTCTGCTTCCATGTCTTCGGAAGAAAGGTTGTTACCAGTCAAGAGATTGTATTCATCCGTAATCTTAGCAAAATAAAGCAGGACATCGTCCACAGTCCCACCGTACTTGCGGGTAATAGTATTTAAAAGGTCTAAACGATTTTCAACCTGCATGAGGCGATTGCCATCAAAATCCAAGTTCTCAATAATATCTTCTAAACGCTTAGTAATATCTTCTAAAACATAGTAGGTCTCTGAGAGAGAACTCGAAATTTCACGGTATTCAGGGTCATACTCTTCGACACTTTCCATGTCATTCATGGCTGAACGAACATTGGCAAGACTGGAGAATTCCTCATTGTCCAACATAGTGTAGGCATTGGTTAGCGTATCTGCTATATTCTTGTGATTGAGGAGTTTATCTCGTTCTTGGTTGAGAGCCAAGTCTTCACCAGCCTGCAAGTTTGCTGCCTCAATCTCTGCCATTTGAAATTCCAACATTTCAATACGAGCCTTATGTTCCTGCTGGTTTTTCTTGACTTCCAAAACCTGCTTGCGCATTTTGCGATAGGCATCAAAGCTCGTCTGATAGGTCTCCTTCAAGTCCAAGAAAGCAGCATCACCAAACTCATCCAGCATCTGGATATGCAGTTGCGGACGCATTAACTCTTCTTGGTCATGTTGACCATGAATATCGACAAGATGCTGGCCAATTGCACGCAAAACAGAAAGATTGACCATCTGCCCATTCACGCGACTTACACTTCGCCCATTTTGAAGAATTTCACGACGGATGATAATCTCGTCACCCATTTCCAACCCTTGCTCTTCAAAGAGTTCTTGTAAAGAACGGCTATTCTCAACAGAGAAAAGTCCCTCAATCTCTGCCTTTGGCGCACCATGACGAATAACATCTGTAGTCGCTCTAGCTCCTAACATCATGTTCATGGCATCGATGATGATCGATTTCCCAGCACCTGTTTCACCAGTTAAGACTGTCATGCCTTTTTCAAAATTGAGCGAAATCGCCTCTATAATGGCAAAGTTTTTTATCGAAATTTCAAGTAACATATAAACCTACCAATTTTTTACTTGTTCAAATATTTCCTTGGCATCTTCTTCATTTCTCAAGATAATCAAAATTGAGTTGTCGTCTGCCAGACAGTTGAAAATTCTCTCTGAGAAAGTATTCATCAGCTGACTCTTGACAAAGGCAGTATTCCCAGGAATGACATCCAGATTGATCATATTTCCCATGCGCTCAGAACCTATTATGTTATTCTCAGCCAACTGCAAACTTCTTACAATTGTTTTTGGCAATTCATAGATGTATTTATTGTTCTTCAAGGGAATTTTTACAATACCCAGTTCCTTAATATCTCGTGACACCGTCGCTTGAGTGGCAGAGATACTTGCTTCTTTTAAATGCTCAACGATTTCTTCCTGTGTTCCGATTTGATAATCTGTTACAAATCTTCTAATTTTTTCAAGTCTCTCTTTTTTATTCATCTTTAAATTCTCTATGTGCTCTCTCTACAACTTTTTCTATTTCTGGGGCAACTTGATTACTTGCTCCCTCTTCCTTTTTCAAATAAGCTAAAAACTCAATGTTTCCATGTCCACCTTGGATTGGTGAATAGTCTAATCCAAGCACTGAAAAACCTTGATCAACTGCCATAGCAGTGACAGATTCAAGGACATTCTGATGGACCTTGGCATCGCGAATGATTCCATTCTTCCCAATCTGCTCACGACCTGCTTCAAACTGGGGTTTGACAAGTGCTACCACCTGACCTTGTTCAGCCAACACACGATGCAAGGCTGGTAAGATCAGACTAAGGGAAATGAAACTCACATCAATACTGGCAAAGCTCGGCTCCTTTTCGAAATCAGTCTTTTCAGCATAACGAAAATTAAACTGCTCCATGCTGACAACCCGTGGGTTTTGGCGTAATTTCCAAGCCAACTGATTGGTACCAACATCAACTGCAAAGACCAACTCAGCACCATTCTGCAACATGACGTCGGTAAATCCTCCAGTGGAGGCCCCAATATCAATCGTTGTCGCTCCTTCCACTGATAGATCAAAGACTTGCAAGGCCTTTTCCAGTTTCAAACCACCGCGGCTAACATACTTGAGTTTTTCACCCTTGAGTTTTAGCTCGGTGTCGTCTGGAATTTTCTCTCCTGGTTTGTCAAACCGCTCCCCATTAAGGACTGCTACGACAAGCCCAGCCATGACACCACGCTTGGCCTGTTCACGTGTTTCAAACAAGCCCTGTTTATAAGCTAGTACATCCACTCTTTCCTTAGCCATTGATTCTCAAACTTTCTACTATTTTCACAATCGGCTCTGTTTCAAAGCTGACTTGCTGGGCAATTTCTTCTAATTTTTCATTAGCTTGATCCAAAGTTTGGTTACAAAAGGCCTTGGCCTCTTCCAAGCCCAACAAGGCTGGATAGGTTGACTTTTCTGCCTGCAAATCCTTTTGTGGTGTTTTGCCGATTTCCTCAAAACTAGCTGTCACATCCAGCACGTCATCTCTTACTTGAAAAGCCAGCCCAATCAATTCACCAACCGTTTTCAGTTTTGCTTGGGTTTCAGGAGCTAATTCAGCTATGATAGCAGCTGCTTGGAAAGGATAAGCTAGTAACTTACCTGTTTTATTGGCATGAATGGTCTGAAGTTCTTCCAAAGACAAGTGCTGATGTTCGCCTTCCATGTCCAAAACCTGCCCTGCAACCATTCCCAGACTTCCTGAAGCAAGGGATAAGTTGGCAATCAAGTCCACCTTGATCTGACTGGGCAAATCTGCCTGCGCTATCAAAGCATAGGGATCTAGGAACAAAGCATCGCCTGCCAAAATTGCCATAGCTTCACCGAATTTCTTATGGTTGGTCAAGCGTCCACGTCGATAATCATCATCATCCATAGCAGGAAGATCATCATGAATCAAGCTCCCTGTATGAATCATTTCCAAGGCCGCAGCTACCTGTGCATGCGCTGGTCTAATAGCAACATGCAAGGCTTCCAAAACCTCTAACAAGAGAAAAGGTCGAATACGCTTGCCACCAGCATGAATGGAATAGAGAACGGACTCTCGCAAACTAGAGGCAAACTGCTGGTCTCCATAAAAATTTTCCAAGGCAGACTCGACAAGAGCTAATTTTTCTTGCTTCTTCATTCAAAATCACTTTCTGTTCCATCTTCTTGCATGACCTTGACCAAGGTTTTTTCAGCCTTGTCCAGCGTCGCTTGAAGCTCTTTTGACAAGACCATGCCCTTTTGAAAGGCAGCAATCGCATCTTCTAAAGCAATTTCACCATTTTCTAAACTTTGGACAATGGTCTCCAGTTCTGCTAGATTTTCCTCAAATTTCTTTTGTTTTGACATCTTTAACCTCTAATTCTACTTGACCATCTCGCATCAAAAGCGTCACTTGGTCTTTTTTCTTCAAACTCTCAACCGAATCGATAACTGACTCTTCTTTTTTGACAATAGCATAACCACGCGCCACGATTCGACTGGTATCCAACATCAGTAAGGCTTCTGAAAGTCGCTTGACTTCAGCGACCTTGGCATCATAAACCAGCGCCATTTGGCTACGTAGGAGCTTGTCCAACTGAGCAAGACGATCCTGATAGCGTTGGATTTTAGTTATAGGTGATAATTGCACCAGTCTGTGCGTCCTTGCTTGAACTACTTGTTTGTTATCAGAAATTCGTGTTCGCAAACTTTGTTTTAATCGCAGTTGCAGTTGATCCAAGCGTTGCAAATAGCCATCATACAAGCGCTCTGGCTGTCTAAAGATGACTGACTGACTGCATTTTTTCAGAGCTTCTTTTTTTCTTGACAGGACATTCTGAACTGCTGTTGCCATCCGCTTTTCTTGATTTTGCAAATGGGCCAGAAGATCCAACTTGGTTACAGGTGTTGCCAGTTCAGCTGCAGCTGTTGGCGTTGCAGCACGGCGATCAGCCACAAAATCCGCCAAGGTCACATCCGTCTCATGCCCAACACTGGAGATAACTGGCAAACGGGATTCAAAAATAGCCCGTACCACAATCTCTTCGTTAAAGGCCCAGAGATCCTCGATGGAACCCCCACCACGACCAATGATGAGCAAATCCAAGTCGTCACGTTGATTGGCACGCGCAATATTTCGAGCAATTTCCTCCGCAGCTCCATCACCTTGCACCTTGGTCGGATAGAGAAGGATATCGATACCAGGAAACCGTCTGCTCACGGTCGTGATAATATCTCGAATAACGGCTCCACTGCGACTGGTCACCACACCAATTCTCTTAGAAAATTGGGGAAGAGGTTGCTTGAACCGTTCTTGAAAGAGGCCTTCCTCAGTTAGTTTTTTCTTGAGTTGTTCAAACTGAATCGCAAGCGCCCCGACCCCATCAGGCTCAGCTTTTTCAATGATGATGGAGTAGCTACCGCTCGGTTCATAAACCTGAACACGCCCAATTACATTGATCTTCATTCCCTCTTCGAGGTCGAAACCTAATTTTTGATAAATCCCAGACCAGATGGTCGCTTGAATGACTGCATGGTCGTCTTTTAGGGAGAAATATTGGTGAGTAGGTCGTTTGCGAAAGTTGGAAACTTGACCAGTTAAATAGACCCGTTCCAAGTAAGGGTCTTTATCGAATTTCATTTTCAGATACTTAGTCAAAGTTGTTACCGATAAATACTTTTCCATCTCCACCTACTATTCATTTTCTTGCTTTTCCATGGGTATTATTATACCAAAAACATGCTTAAAAATCACCTTTTTCCTACTGAAACTCAAGGAAAAATAGAAAAAGGAGGTCATGCCTCCTCATCTGATTATTTGCTGTTACGAGCTTCTTCCAAAACCTTTGCAATTTTTGTTGTCAACAGGTCGATAGCCACGGTATTGCTGACTCCCTCAGGAATGACGATATCGGCATAACGCTTGGTCGGCTCGATGAACTGATGGTACATGGGTTTGACCACACCCAAGTACTGGTCAATCACGCTATCTAGACTACGACCACGCTCTTCCATATCACGCTTGATACGACGAATAATGCGCACATCATCATCCGTATCCACAAAAATCTTGATGTCCATCAAATCACGCAAGCGCTTGTCCTCCAAGACCAGAATCCCCTCAACGATAAAGACATCTTGAGGCTCCTGACGATAGGTCTTGCTACTCCGTGTATGCTCTGTATAGTCATAAGTCGGGATGTCCACCGGGCGTCCCGCCAACAATTCCTTAATCTGCTCGATCATCAAGTCTGTATCAAAGGCAAATGGATGGTCATAGTTGGTTTTGACACGCTCTTCAAAGGTCAAATGAGACTGATCCTTGTAGTATGAATCATGCTCAATCATGGAAATCTTTTCATCAGGGAAGTGCGATAAAATGGCTCTTGAAACACTGGTCTTACCACCACCAGAACCACCTGTCACTCCGATAATGATTGGTCTATTTTGCATGCTATCCTCCATTTTTTTATCCGTCGTCTATTCTATCACATTTTTTGCAAAATTTATAGTCTGATTTGGATAGTCTAGGGGAAAAAACACTCCCTACACCTCAGTTAGACTAGCTAAAAACCTTCCTTGGCTTGTAGAGATTGTCCCGTTTTTCAAGAATGGCTAGCAATTTATCTCCTTCAAAGGCAGCTAATTCTTTGTCTGTTTGGTCTAACTCAATAAAACGACCAAAGCGCACTTCTGTAGCCTGTTCTGGAGTTAGGATAACTTTGATAAGGTCCCCTGTCCCAATCTCTAGAGGGTGGAGAAAGTCCAGTTGCCCTGCCTCTACTTTTTCAGCAATTTCTTCCAAGGTCAAGGCATCTTCTAACTGTAAACCTGCTGCACTAGTCCGAGTCAAATGGGACATATGGGCCGCATAACCCAGCTTCTCTCCCAAGTCAACAGACAAGGTACGGATATAAGTCCCCTTACTACATTTCACACGAAAGGTAAAACGTGCGAGGTGATCCTCATAAGAAATCGGACTTGTCCGCTCAAATTGATAAATAGTCACCCGACGTTCTGGACGCTCCACTTCCTGCCCAGCACGCGCATACTCATAGAGCTTACGACCATTGACCTTGACAGCAGAATACATAGGCGGAATCTGAGTGATAGGCCCAGTCAGACTCGCAATCGCTTCGTCGACAATGATTTCATCCAAGGGAGACAAAATGGGTGTCTCTGCGACCACTTCCCCACTGGCATCCTCAGTCGTCGTTGAATAACCAAGAGTGATTTCCCCCTCATAGACCTTGCCCTCATCCTGCATAAACTCGACCATGCGGGTCGCCTTGCCAACCGCAATGGGCAAAACACCCACCACATTCGGATCCAAGGTCCCACCATGACCAATCTTCTTAGTTCCCAAAATCTTACGCAGTTTAAAAACCGCATCATGCGAGGTCATCCCCGCTTCTTTTTTTAAGTTGATAATACCGTTCATGTGTTGCTTTCTTACTCCCCCTTCAAGGCTTCAAACTTAGCTTTCATGGTTGGATTTTTTCGGGTCAATTTTTTAACGGAAACATCTTCCAGCTTATTGTTAGCTAAGCGGAGTTGGTTTTCGGATGTGGTCAGAAACTTCTTGACTTCTTCCATACGCTTAATTGCTTTATCAATTTCATCGATGGCTTTGCCAAAGTTGTTCGAAGCTGAGTTGTAGTTCTTGGCAAAAGCTACTTTGAAGGCATCCAAGTCTTCTTCAAAATGCGTAATATCGATATTCTGCTCCCGAACCAAGGCCAACTCTTGCTTGTATTTGAGAGAATTAAGAGCCGCATTACGCAGGAGACCAATCAACTGGATGAAGAACTGAGGACGGACAACATACATCTTTTCATACTCGTGACTGACGTCAACAATCCCTGTGTTAAAGTAGTCGTTATCTGCTTCTAACATGGTCACCAACACGGCATATTCACAGTTCTTTTCCCGACGGTCCTTGTCCAATTCCTTATAGAAGTCCGAATTCTTATGCTTCTTTTCTGTGCCGTCCGCTTCGTTTTTCATCTCAAACATGATGGAAATGATTTCGATACCATTTTCATCACATTCACGGAAGATAAAGTCCCCCTTAGAACCACGCGCAGAGACCTTGTTATCCTTCTCAAAGTAAGCATTTGGAAAGGCAAAGCTCCGAACCTTATTAAACTCACTCTCTGCATACTGTTCCAAACTTTCCCCGATAGCTTTTGTGGATTGTTGAGCTTTAAAGTTCTTGTAAAATTCAACTTGTTCATTAGCCGCCTTAAGCTGGGCTTCGTAATTTTGCTTAACAGAAGCCAAAGACAACTCATTTTCCTTTTCTTGCAAGAGGAGCTGATTTTTAACTTGATCCCGTTCTTTTTCTAAGTCAGAAAGGGTCTTTTGCAGTTGATTTTCATGCTCCAAACGCAAGGTGGCCAGTTGGTTTTCCAAGGCCTGTACTTCCTTGTCCTTTGCTAATAAGGCCTCATGACTTGACTGTTCAACCTCTTTCTTGGCTAACTCTTTCTCTGTATCAAAGTTTTGGATTTGACTCTGCAGTTGCGCGATTTCTTGGTCTTTTTGAGCCAGTTTAGACTGTTGCTCATTCATGGCCTTTTGCTCAGCCAAGGCCAGCTCCTGCTTCATCCGATCGTGTAATTCCTTATCAAACTCTGCCGTTCTCACTTGGGATAAGAGTTCGGCATACTGACTTTCATTTACTGTAAAGACTTCCCCACAGTTGGGGCATTTGATTTCGTTCATATCTTTCCTCTTTCTAGACTTCTTTAACCATTATATCATGCTTAAAGGAAAATCAAAAACAGTGAGTCGAAACCCACTGTTTATATCTTTTATTTTAAATTTTTTCCAAGGCCAAGCGCAAGTCTTCAATCAAATCCTCTACATTTTCAAGACCGATAGACAAGCGGATTTGGTTTGGTGTGACACCTGCTGCTTCTAGATCTTTTTCTGACAACTGACCGTGAGTGGTTGTCGCAGGATGGACAACAAGAGATTTGGCATCTGCTACGTTTGCAAGGTCAGAGAAGATTTCCAAATTATCAATGACCTTGCGAGCTTCTGCCTCTCCACCTTTAACATGGAAGGTAAAGATTGAACCAACACCTTTTGGCAAATATTTCTCAGCCAAGGCATGATAAGGACTGTCTGCTAGTTTTGGATAGTTGACTTTTTCTACCTTAGGATGGTTGACAAGGAAATCAACAATTTTCTCTGCATTTTGCACATGGCGTTCCACACGAAGAGAAAGCGTTTCGAGTCCTTGAAGCAAGAGAAAGGCATTAAATGGAGACAAGGCTGCACCTGTATCACGGAGCAATTGAACACGAACAGCGATAATAAAGGCTGCTGCACCCACATCACGAGTATAGCTCAAGTTATGGTAACTTGGGTCTTCCTCAACAAATTGAGGGAACTTCCCTGAAGCCTCCCAGTCAAAATGACCACTATCGACAATCACTCCACCAATAGTCGTACCATGCCCACCGATAAACTTAGTTGCTGAGTGAATGGCAATATCTACACCGTGAGAGAAAACGTTAATCAAATATGGTGTGGCAAAAGTATTGTCCGAAACGAGAGGAATCTGGTGTTTATGCGCAATCTCAGCCAATTTTTCCAAGTCAGGAATGTTAATCAAAGGATTCCCCAAGGTTTCAATCAAGACAAGTTTGGTATTGTCACCGATAGCTGCTTCCACTTCCTCCAAGTTATCCACATCAACAAAGGTTGTTGTAATACCGTAGCGAGGAAGTGTTTCTTTCAAGAGGTTGAAGGTCCCACCGTAAATAGTTGACGCAGCCACCACATGGTCACCAGCATGGGCAAGAGCTAAAATCGTATAAGTCACTGCTGCCATACCTGATGCTGTTGCTAGCGCTCCAACACCACCTTCAAGAGCAGCTATTCTTTCTTCAAATGCCGCTGTTGTAGGGTTGGTAATACGAGTATAAATGTTCCCTGGTTTTCTCAAGGCAAACAGATCTGCACCTTCCTGCGTGTCATCAAAAACGAAGGATGTTGTTTGATAAATCGGTACTGCACGAGATTTAGTCGCTGGATCAACTACTTGCCCAGCATGTAATTGTAGGGTTTCAAATTTAAATTCACGAGTCATTTTACGACCTCCAAATAGCTTAATTAAGGATATTGTATCATCTTGGTCTAGCCTTTTCCAATACCGTTTTTCTATATTTTGATATAAGGAACAACTATGACTAGTTTTACACATCAAACAAAAAAGCACGATTCACTCGTGCTCATTTCTTTAATCGACATAAGTATCTTCATTTTTGTTGAGGAAAGCGTAGGGCAAGCCCATCAAGAGACCTCCTCCGATAAAGTTTCCGACAAAGGTTACACCCCAGTGACGAAGAATATTTGGTATGTCAAAGTTAGCAATTGAATCTGCTGCAACACTGAACTTAACAATCGCAAAAGAAGCAAAGTTCGCAGCAATGTGTTCGTTTGTTAAGAATACAAACATGTAAATTGCTGATAAGACAAGCCAAAGTTTGGCGCCACCGTCTTTCACCAAAACGAATGAAAGAATGGCAATGTTTACAAAGATATTGGCTAAAATACCTTCAAGTAAGACTAACTCATTGGAACGGCCTAACTTCATCTCTACAACCCCTGAAATGAAGCTGTCATGTGTCAGATTTGCGTAGGCTGCTGAATGGGCAAAGCCCCAACCTGCTATCAAAGCTCCTATGAGATTGAACAAGGTACAGTAAAGTAAAATCTCAGCTGTTTTTCTCCAAGAGATTTTTTTCAAGAAACTGCCAGCTGTCAAGAACATCATATTAGAAGTTACCAGTTCAGCATTCAAGAAAACTATGTAGGCCAATCCCCAAGCAAAAACGAATGGGAAGAGGAAACGTCCACTGCCTGGTGCGATCTTATTAATCAAGTCAGCCCCAACTGCACCCGCAGCTGTACTAAATGTTAAAAAGGCACCTGCAAACATGGAACGAATCGCATATTTGAATTTACTTTGACTATAAAGACTTTCTTTCTTCTTACAAGCAAATTCAATCTTTGAGATAAATTCTGAAGAGACCATAAAAACTCCTAAAACTTTTATTTGTGAATATTATAACATAAAGCACGCATTTTGAAAAGCCTTTCTTGTATACGTTTTCTACAAAGAAAATCAAGGCATTGGGGTAATTCCATAAATCTCTCCTTTACCCATTAACAGAAAAACATTTCAATGTTTTAAATTGATCATCCAAAAATTCAAACTCAAATAGGTGCCAGTCATCGAAGGTTTGCTCACAATAACTAACTGTTCCTTGATTGTAGTCAATGATAGGTTTCCCCAGCTTGTGCTTCATATCTTCCTCGCTGACTGCTCCATACATTCCCTTAAGATCAGCTAGCATGAAGTTGATAATTCTATTGAGATTTTCCTGATAATTTTTTGATAACAGTTCAACTTTATCTATAAAGTCACAATCAGGCTCTTCGTCCCAAACAAAGGTCACTCCCTCATGCTCATAAGTGTATTGCTGTAAACTCTCATCAAAATTTATTGTTCACTCTCCAAATCATTATCATTTACTAAAAATTCATTAACATTAATCAAAATGTTCAAATGATTTCATAAAAATGTCTTCCACACACGCGTACTATAAAATAACAACACTTGCAATGATTAGAAGATATCATCATAATGTTCACTCGCTTGTTGCACAAACTCGAAAATATTTAAAGATATGGGTTTCATTTCCAGTGAACCTAATGCCCCCAAATCATTCATATAAATAGTGTCGTCAGAATCTTTCTTTATAAAAAAAGCGACATTCCCATCTTGCCCAATCAGGAAAAAATCCGGTTCCCACTCTTCTATTTGGTAGGTGGAGTTTCTTTCTAGCAAATCTAACCTCGAATATAAAGTGATGCCTGTATTCTCTATCACCAACTCTCCTGCTTTATCGATTTTACTCACGAATTCTGCGTATAGGTTTGGAAGTACTAAATCAATCTGATTATTCATTCTCAACTCCTCATCTATTTTTCCTACTGCGAAAGTCCTATATCTCATCTTCACTTAGTTCTCTAAAATGTGAAATATGATATCCAAAATAACACTTCCCCCGATTTTCCTATGAAGATTCAGTGTCCAGCCATATTGGCAATTCCTCCCAAGAATATCATAGGAAGATCCTTGTCAAATGGAAAACTACTTGTTATGTCTTCTTTGAGCGTAACGAAAGACTTTTCTCTTAACTGACTCATTATCTATCCTCTCTTATGCCAGGCATCCTTCGGTTACTTACGATAAACCTTTCAACCTACTGACCAGATTTCTCTCATATTGAAAAGATACCATTAAAGTTGAATGAGCATCTTGCAAGCATCATACATTATCAAATTTTATAGTTTTCAATTTCTTCTCTACTCATGCCTACAAGTTCTGTCGTCCACAAGCCCACAATGTCCGACAAGACTGAATCACAGGTATATTCTTCTTCACCGCCTATATACTTACAGGAAAAGACAGGCTTCCTTGTCGCCGCTTGATAAAATGTCATGGCTACTTCTTCTAGTTTTTCAGGATTGAAATCAAGTGATAGTTTTTGAGCCATATTTCCTCGTACCAGATCCCAATTTTCCTGCTTAGCCTGATAGCTTTCTCGTATTTTAGACACATAGCCCCTACAAAATGCTTTCAATAAGTCTGTGTTCTGATAAAGATACCGACAGCTAAAATCCGAAATACAACCTGCGTGAAGTAGGAATGTCAGTAAGTCATCCAGACTTTCTGCTACTCTCCCCACTTGGCCCTCACTTCCGATAAAGCCTATGCTGTTATCTTCGAGAAAAACATATTCTCCCCCACTACCGTCTTGAGCAAATGCCTTACAGGCAAGAGAGTATTCCTCATTGTTCCCTGAAAACTGAACTTCACTTATCTTGTCATAAAAATAAATATCACATTCAGTCATCAGTAAGGTCCTTAAGTGTTCATTTTCTCTGACTTCTTGTAGCTTATCCATGATCATTCCTTTCTTAAGCTAAACACTTATCCATCTATTACAATTCTAATATGGTAGTTTTTAGTTTCATTCTTTAGATTCTTCACAAGGAGATCATTCTGTTTTGATTGTCCGAAGAAAAAACTGACAGCTTTTCCATCTTTTCTTTCGATACACAAATGATACCTTGCCCCATTCAATTTGACACTTCGAATATATTTGACTTCAATCATTTTGATGTTATTCAGCGGAATGATTCTCTTCACAAATACAAAAGCATTGTGAATATAAAGTCTCCCATTGGCAATGTGAAACGGAGCAAAAAAATCACCACCACTACGACGGACAATTATAAAACGTCGCCAAAAGATTAGTAAAAGAATAGAGGTTAATAAGTAAAAGGCAAAACTAAAGACAGGACTTTCCCACATCGTTTTCATTCCAAACAAAAAATATTCGAACATGCATCATTCTCCTTTGACTGACGCTTCTATTTGACAAAAACCAGTGAAAAATACAATTCACTGGTTTTTGAGGTTAATAACGTTGTTTATATGGCTTATTAAAGGCGCTTAGGATATCATCAGATGTTTCAGAATAAGCTTTAACTTCTTTAAAATCACCTTTAACAATAATCCGCTCTGTCGCATTATAGTCCACACAAGTTACCAGCGTAATCTCCTTAACTCCTTCACGATCCTCGATTTCATCTACCCGATCGGGGGTTACGTGCTTCACTTCACGAATCTCATAGGTGTATACTTTATCTTTATCAGTCAGATAGATTTTCATCCCCGCTTTGGCATTGACCAAAGGTGAGAAGAGCATCTGACTCGCATTTTCAGCAGTAAAGATATGGTGACTAGCTAGAGAATAGTTGCCCTCTCCCATTTTCTGATTTGCTTTCATGGTTCCTGCTCCGTAGAACAAGTTTACATTATCCAAACCTTTAAAAATAGGCAGGTTAATCTCTACTTCAGGAATGGCAATCCCTCCGATAACTGGAAGTTGCTGAGCATCCCACTGGGAAGCTAACACCGCTTCCGATGAGATGGATTTGACAGAATCAAAATCGAAATTTCCTTCTGTCTCTTTATTTTCCTCAATCTTTTCCTTAGTCACCTGACTGACTTGGTATTTATTGGTATTCCAAACCATAAAGATGTCACGAATTTGAGCATTAAAAATCAAGGCAAGGGATAGAAGAATTAAAAATCCAGCTAAAATATTGATTAGTATATTTTTACGGTTATTCTTCTTTATTTTTCTGTGAGACATTATGCTTCACCCTCTGTTCTCTCTTCTGTTGCTACCTCTTCTTTTTCTGCCGCAGCAACCGTTGTAAAGGTCACAATCTTAGCATCCTGGTCTAGACGCATCACCTTCACTCCCATAGTTGAGCGTCCTGTTTGTGAAATATTGGCAACATTTGTACGGATCATGACACCTGTATCTGTGATAATCATCAGGTCTTCATCTCCTTTAACAGTGAGGAGACCTGCAAGAGGACCATTCTTCTCAGCAACATTGGCTGTCTTCATCCCTTTACCACCACGACCTTTAGTTGGATATTCAGTAGCAAGGGTACGCTTACCATAACCTTTTTCAGTGATGATAAGGACTTCGTCCTGGTTTGTAATCACGCTAGCACCAACTACAGTATCTCCTTCACGAAGATTGACTCCTCGAACACCTGTCGCGATACGGCTCATGCCACGAACAGCTGATTGATTAAAACGAACAGCATATCCAAACTTGGTACCAATGATAATATCCGTATCTTCTTCTGTCAGCAAGACATTAATCAATTCGTCTTCATCCTTGAGATTCAAGGCTTTGAGTCCATTTTGACGAATATTTGCAAATTCTTTGACACTGGTTCTCTTCACGACACCGTGACGGGTTGTGAAGAAAAGATAAGCATCATCACTACGTTCAGACTCAACGTTGATAATGGTCTGAATGCTCTCACCCTCGTCCAACTTCAAAAGATTGACAACTGGCAATCCTTTGGCTGTACGACCATATTCAGGAATTTCATAACCTTTTAGTCGGTATACTCGTCCTTTATTGGTAAAGAAGAGCAAATGATCATGGGTGCTGGTTGAAACCAACTCACGCACAAAGTCATCATCCTTAACCCCAGTACCTTGGACACCACGACCACCACGTTTTTGGGCTGTGAACTCACCTTGATCCAGACGTTTGATGTAACCCTTGTTAGAGAGAGTAATCAAGACATCCGACTCTTCAATCAAATCTTCATCTTCAAGGGTCAAGACCTCTCCGACCATCAACTCGGTACGACGTTTGTCACCAAACTTGCGTTTGACTTCGTCCAATTCCTCTTTGATGATTTGAGCTACACGCCCAGGCTTGGCAAGAATATCAGCCAAATCTGCAATCAAGGCAATCAATTCATCATATTCAGACTGAATCTTATCACGTTCCAATCCTGTCAAACGACGAAGACGCATATCAAGGATAGCTTGACTTTGACGTTCAGAAAGCTTGAACTTGCTCATCAATTCGGCTTGGGCTTCCGCATCCGTTTCACTGGCACGAATGATACGAATCACTTCGTCGATATGGTCTAGTGCAATTAAAAGACCTTCTAAAATGTGCGCACGCGCTTCTGCTTTTTCCTTGTCAAAACGAGTGCGGCGAACAACCACTTCTTTTTGGTGCTCGATATAAGCATCCAAAATTTGACGAAGGGACAAGATTTTTGGCACGCCATTTTGAATCGCCAACATGTTGAAACCAAAATTGGTTTGCATCTGGGTCATCTTGAAGAGGTTGTTAAGGATAACGTTGGCAGACGCGTCGCGTTTAACCTCAATTACAAAGCGAACGCCTTCACGATTGGACTCATCACGTACGGCTGTAATGCCCTCAAGGCGTTTTTCCTGAACCAAGCGAACAATATGCTCATGGACCTTGGTTTTATTGACCATGTAAGGGAATTCCGTTACAACGATGCGCTCACGACCCGTCTTAGTAGTTTCAATCTCTGTACGAGAACGAAGGACAATGGAACCTTTACCAGTCTCATAGGCCTTATGAATCCCTGATTTCCCCATGACAAGAGCACCAGTCGGAAAATCTGGACCAGGCAAGACCTCCATCAAGTCCTTAGTCGTCACATCTGGATTGTCCATGACGAGCTTCACAGCATCAATGGTTTCACCCAAGTTGTGAGGAGGAATGTTGGTAGCCATCCCTACGGCAATCCCAGTTGCCCCATTGACCAAAAGGTTTGGAAAACGGGCTGGCAAGACCAAGGGCTCACGCTCATTGGCATCGTAGTTGTCTACGAAATCAACTGTGTTTTTATTGATATCACGAAGCATTTCAAGAGCAATCTTGCTCATACGTGCTTCTGTGTAACGCTGTGCAGCGGCACCATCCCCGTCCATGGAACCAAAGTTTCCATGTCCATCGACAAGCATGTAACGGTAGCTCCACCACTGGGCCATACGGACCATGGCTTCATAAATAGAGGAATCTCCGTGCGGGTGGTATTTACCCATAACATCCCCTGTAATACGGGCTGATTTTTTATGAGGTTTGTCTGGTGTAACACCTAATTCATTCATTCCGTAAAGAATACGGCGGTGAACAGGCTTCAAGCCATCTCGAACATCAGGAAGAGCACGCGCTACGATAACACTCATGGCGTAATCGATAAAGCTGGTCTTCATCTCCTTTGTCAGATTGACATTCACTAAATTTTTATCCTGCATTAATAAATGCCTCATTTCACTATTAGTAATTAGATATATTATACCATAAAATGTCCTTTATTTCAGGCTTCTGAAACTACTAAAACGTTTACATCAATAACCGCATAGAATATTCGTGACAAAGCTTTTTAAAAGTGATAGAATGAAAGTGTCTGGGGATTCCCCTAAAAAAAATGAAGGAGATGTTTAGATAATGACTTCAACTAAACAACACAAAAAAGTGATCCTTGTTGGTGACGGTGCCGTAGGTTCATCTTACGCTTTCGCACTTGTTAACCAAGGAATTGCACAAGAGCTTGGAATTATCGAAATTCCACAATTACACGAAAAAGCTGTTGGTGATGCGCTTGACCTTAGTCACGCCCTTGCCTTCACTTCACCTAAAAAAATCTACGCTGCTCAATACTCTGACTGTGCAGACGCTGACCTTGTTGTTATCACTGCAGGTGCTCCTCAAAAACCAGGTGAAACTCGTCTTGACCTTGTAGGTAAAAACTTGGCTATCAACAAATCAATCGTAACACAAGTTGTTGAATCAGGTTTTGATGGTATCTTCCTTGTTGCTGCTAACCCAGTTGACGTTTTGACTTACTCAACTTGGAAATTCTCTGGATTCCCTAAAGAACGCGTTATCGGTTCAGGTACTTCACTTGACTCAGCTCGTTTCCGTCAAGCACTTGCTGAAAAATTGGACGTTGATGCTCGTTCAGTTCACGCCTACATCATGGGTGAACACGGAGATTCTGAATTTGCCGTTTGGTCACACGCCAACATCGCTGGTGTAAACCTTGAAGAATTCCTTAAAGACACTCAAAACGTTCAAGAAGCTGAATTGATTGAATTGTTCGAAGGTGTTCGTGATGCTGCTTACACAATCATCAACAAAAAAGGAGCTACATACTATGGTATCGCCGTAGCACTTGCTCGTATCACAAAAGCAATCCTTGATGACGAAAATGCAGTACTTCCACTTTCAGTCTTCCAAGAAGGTCAATACGGAGTTGAAAACGTCTTTATCGGTCAACCAGCAGTTGTTGGTGCACATGGTATCGTTCGTCCAGTAAACATCCCATTGAACGACGCGGAAACTCAAAAAATGCAAGCATCTGCTAAAGAATTGCAAGCAATCATTGATGAAGCATGGAAAAATCCTGAATTCCAAGCAGCTTCTAAAAACTAATTAAAAGAAGGTTCTCATT
Organism: Streptococcus oralis subsp. dentisani; assembly: GCF_002096685.1. Classification (GTDB taxonomy): domain Bacteria; phylum Bacillota; class Bacilli; order Lactobacillales; family Streptococcaceae; genus Streptococcus; species Streptococcus oralis_AD. The sequence goes on from NZ_NCVA01000041.1 coordinate 129,525, forward strand.
TCATGGGAGCCTTTTTCTTTTTGCACAGAACGATAAAATCATATTTTCCAAAACAAAAAGCCTACTGACCAAGCTAGAAAGCTTGATACAATAGGCTTTTTGAAAATTCATTATTTAACAGCGTCTTTAAGAGCTTTACCAGCTTTGAATGCTGGAACTTTAGAAGCTGCGATTTTGATTTCTTTACCAGTTTGTGGGTTGCGACCTTTACGTGCAGCACGCTCACGAACTTCAAAGTTACCAAAACCGATCAATTGAACTTTTTCACCAGCTGCAAGGTATTCAGTTACTGCTGCAAATACAGCGTCAACTGCTGCTGCTGAATCTTTCTTAGTCAATTCTGTAGCTTCTGCTACTTTAGCGATCAAATCTTGTTTGTTTGCCATGTTAATAATTCCTCCAAATAATTTCTAATTAACAAATATAATCATATCCTAAAATTGCCCACAGGTCAAGTCAAAAACGCTATTTCTAACGATTTTTCTCTATTTTTTTAGGAATGATATCGAACTAAGATAGCCCATGCATTTTCGCCTGTATGTGTCTGAATGATAGAGCCTGTTTCCAGTACTGAGATTGGTTTTTCGACATAAGTTTGTAAAACATTCTTCATCTCATTGGCCCATTCATTTGTACCAGCGTAGGAAATTCCAATTTCCGCAACGGATTTATGAGAAAGGGTCTCAGCCAACTCGTCAAGCCATTTTTTGAAAGTTTTCGAACCACGCCCTTTTACGATTGGTTGGAGTTCGTGGTTTTTCATCTGCATTACTACACGAATGTTCAAGAGTGAACTTAGTAATCCTGTCACACGTCCGATACGTCCACCCTTAACTAGGTTTTCTAATGTTGAAACGCCGATATAGAGTTCCGTATGATTCTTGACGTCTTCTACATGAGCTAGGATAGTTTCCAAATCTTTTCCTTCTTGGGCAAGTTTTGCAGCTTCAACAACTTGAAACTTCATCGCCTGGTCTGTAAAAGAACTATCAATAACGGTCACATCAGCGCTAGAGAGGCTTGCTCCTTGGCGAGCAGCTTCAACAGTCCCAGACAAGGCATGGGACATGTGAATAGCGAGTATCTGACTGCCGTCTTTACCTAGTTCTTCAAAAACTTCAGCAAATACTCCCACTGGAGGTTGACTAGTTTTGGGCAGGTTTTTACTTTGCTGCATAAGATGAAGGAATTCCCCCTCTTTCAAATCTGCATCAGAATAAAGGGTACCATCAATCATCACAGATAAAGGAACAACGGTGATATTTAATTCTTTAACCACTTCTGGTTCAATAGTAACAGAGGAATCCGTTACAATTTTTACTTGTGTCATATCTTCAATCTTTCTATTCTTCCCAATAAGATAGGGATTTATCACCTTTATTATATCAAAAAATTGTTAAAAAATCATGATGAATCCAATGAAAAAGCTTGGAATTTTGGTATAATCTATCTATAGAAAAGCGGGGGAAAGTCATGATCCGAAAAGTTCAGCCTATTGTCACTATCATACTTGGGGCAGCTATTTATGCCTTTGGTCTTACCTATTTTGTAGTTCCTCATCATTTGTTTGAAGGCGGAGCAACTGGTATCACATTGATTACCTTCTATCTCTTTAAAATTCCTGTCTCAGTGATGAATCTCTTGATTAACATCCCTCTCTTTATCCTCGCTTGGAAGATATTTGGTCCGAAAACTCTCTACTCCAGCCTTTTGGGAACCATTTCCCTCTCGATCTGGCTTGCTGTCTTTGAACGAATTCCTTTACAATTTGACTTGCAAGGTGATCTCATTATTGTCTCTTTAGTTTCTGGTGTTTTACTGGGAGTTGGTTTAGGAATTATCTTTAATGCTGGTGGTACAACAGGTGGATCAGATATTGTTGCTCGCATCCTCAACAAATACACCAATATTTCAATTGGAAAATTGCTTTTTGGGATTGACTTTTTTATCCTGATGTTAATTTTGATCATCTTCCAGGACCTTCGTCTGGTTACCTATACCCTCTTATTTGACTTTATCATCGCTCGTGTTATCGACCTGATCGGTGAAGGAGGTTATGCTGGTAAAGGATTTATGATTATAACTCAATTTCCAGATCGGTTAGCCGAAAAAATTAACGATGAACTCGGACGCGGCGTAACCTTTATATCTGGTCAAGGTTACTACAGCAAAAAGGATTTAAAAATTATCTACTGTATCGTCGGTCGGAACGAAATCGTTAAAATGAAGGATATGATTCACCAAATCGATCCTCAAGCCTTTATCACCATCACAGAGGCCCATGAAATTCTTGGTGAAGGATTTACTTATGTAAAAGATTAAAAAAGCTGGGAAATCCCAGCTTTTATTCTTCTTCTGCGAGGGTTGAATGACGGAACCCGTAAGTAAAGTAAATGACTAGACCAACTACAAGAGCAAGTCCAAAGGCAATCCATGTTTCCTTGGTATACTGAAGCATAAAGGAAACACAGATAAGAATGGAAATAATTGGCAAAAGTGGCACCAAGGGAGTTTTAAACTCTCCTTCTTTTGGCATGCCCTTATCCTTTCTGAGCTTGATAATACCGTAGGCAAGCAAAATGAGATAAGCTAGCGTACAGATATTTAAAAAGGCAGCGATACTGGCTAGCGGAAAGACTCCTGCTGCAATGGCTGAAGCAACTCCTGTTAAGATGGTCGCATTTTTAGGAACGCGACTGGTCTTGCTTAATTGTTTAAAACTTTGAGGTAAAAGTCCATCACGTGCTAAGCTATATATCATTCGAGACAAAGCATAAGTCATGGAGATACATACAGTTATTAGGGTGAGAATGGCTACAAGCGAAACATAATTTGCTGCCCAGCCAATTCCGATACTACGCAATGAAAAGGCCACTGCATCGTCCACATTGAGTTTGCTATAGTGAACAATCCCAGTCAATACTATTGTTACCAAGGCATAGAGAATAGTGACGATTGTCAGAGAAAGCACAATTCCGCGAGGAATATTTTTTTGCGGGCTTTGGATTTCATCAACTGCCATGGAAATAGACTCAAATCCGAGAAATCCAAAGAACATCAAAGATGCACCTGCCATAATCCCAGTGCTTCCTCCATAAAACTGACCAAAACCAAAAGGAGCAAAATTCGACCAATTTTCAGGTTTGATATACCAAATGCCAACTAGGATAAATAAGGCGAGAGCTGAGAATTTCAAGATTACTAGAAGCGAATTAAAGCGCAAGGCTGCCTTGGAATTTAATAAAACCAATCCCGTTACCAAGGTCAGCACCAAAATAGGTAAAAGGTCGATATAGGTGCCTTGTTCGGGGTTAAAAGTAGCATTTAAGGCTTGGGGCATGGAAATACCATAATTACTGAGTAAGCCCTTAAAATAAGCTGCCCAACCAGACGCCACACCTGAAACAGCTGTCATAAATTCCATGATGGTCAACCAGCCAGCAATCCATGCTGGTAATTCTCCTAAAATCGCATAGAGATAACTATACGCACCTCCTGTAGCAGGAACACGAGAGGCAAATTCTGCAAAAAAGAGGGCTGATAAAGAAACACATAGGGCAGAAATCACAATGGAAATCACTAGTGATGGACCAGCTAGGGTAGCCGCTGCTGTTCCTGTAATGGTGAAAATCCCTGTCCCCACCATGGCACCAATCCCTAGAAGAATCAAATCCCACAACTTCAAATGGCGATGCATCTCTGTCTGTCTCAGACTAACATCCTTGGTTCTAAAAATATTCATACTTCATCTCCACTAAATGTAATTGTTTTATTTTACCATATAAAAGCACTTTTGTGAATATTTATTAGGTTCTTTTTTGAAAAAAATCTGAACAGGAAGGATTCCTGTTCAGATTTTGCATATTCTTACCCAACAGACCCTTCCATTTCATAGCTAATCAAGCGGTTCAGCTCAACTGCGTATTCCATTGGAAGCTCTTTAGTGAAGGGTTCGACAAATCCCATGACAATCATCTCGGTTGCCTCAGATTCTGACAAACCACGACTCATGAGGTAATAGAGTTGTTCTTCTGAAATCTTAGAGACCTTGGCTTCGTGTTCCAAAGCAACTTGCGAATTATGAATTTCATTAAATGGAATGGTATCTGACGCTGACAAGTCATCCATGATAATGGTATCACACTCAATGTGAGAGACAGATTTCTTAGAGTTTTTATTAAAGGTTACTTGTCCACGGTAGTCAACCTTTCCTCCACCTTTAGCGATGGATTTAGAAACGATAGACGAGCTTGTATGTGGAGCGTTGTGGATCATCTTGGCACCCGTATCTTGGTGTTGCCCTGCATTGGCAAAGGCGATCGAAAGCATAGTACCACGCGCCCCTTCTCCATCCAGGTAAACAGATGGGTATTTCATGGTTGTTTTAGCACCCAAGTTACCATCAATCCACTCAACAGTCGCATCTTTCAAAGCTTTGGCACGTTTTGTTACCAAGTTATAGACATTATCAGACCAGTTTTGGATGGTTGTATAACGCATATAAGCTCCGTCCAATGCGAAGATTTCTACAATGGCTGCGTGCAAACTGTTACTTGAATAAGTTGGTGCTGTACATCCTTCTACGTAATGGACGCTTGCTCCTTCATCAACAATAATCAAGGTACGTTCGAACTGACCTGTATTTTCGTTGTTGATACGGAAGTAAGTTTGAAGCGGAATATCTACCTTGACACCTTTTGGCACATAGATAAAGGTTCCACCCGACCATACTGCCGAGTTGAGGGCTGCCAACTTGTTGTCTGTCGGCGGTACCAACTTAGCGAAGTATTGTTTAAACAAGTCTGGGTATTCCTTGAGGGCAGAATCCGTATCTGTAAAGATAATTCCTAACTTCTCAAACTCCTCCTTCATGTTGTGGTATACCACTTCTGACTCGTACTGGGCAGAGGCACCCGCTAAATAAGCACGTTCAGCTTCTGGAATCCCGATACGTTCAAAGGTTTCTTTGATTTTTTCAGGAACTTCATCCCATGAACGGGCCGGTTTATCAGAAGGTTTTTGATAGTAGATCAAGTCATCAAAGTCAATCTCTGACAAATCTGCTCCCCATGTTTGCATGGGCATTTTTTTGAAGGTTTCATAAGACTTCAAACGAAATTCTAACATCCACTCAGGTTCTCCCTTAGCAGCTGATAATTCGCGAATGACTTCTTCATTCAATCCTTTCCCTGTCGACAGGACAGGCTCTACATCATCATGGAAACCAAATTTATATTCACCAAGGTCAATTGGTTTTGGTTCTACTCTTTCTTCAGCCATAATATCCTTTCTTTCATTATATATTTCTATGTTTCTTATTTATCTTCTTGATTTTCAATTGTCTTCTTAAGTGCATTCCAAGCTAGAGTTGCACACTTAATCCGTTGTGGGAATTTGGAAACACCTGACAAGAAGGCTGCATCCCCGAGTTGGTCTTGGCGGTCATCCTTTTGCCCTTGAACCATTTCAGAAAAGATGGTTGCAAGTTCTAGAACTTCTTGTTTGGTCTTGCCCAAAACTGCATCTGTCATCATACTAGCAGAGGCAGTTGAAATCGTGCATCCTGAATTTAGAAAAGCAATATCTTCCAAACGGCCATCTGCATCAAACTTGACAGAGAGGTTGATGACATCCCCACAGGTTGGATTATTGAGGCTGATTTGCTCGGCATCTTCCAGCTTCCCTTGGTGATGTGGATTTTTCGAATGGTCCGCTACCACTGCCATATAAAGGCTATCTAGTTTAGAAAGTGCCATTGAAAAACTCCTTTGTCTTTTGTAGGGCATCGATCAACTTGTCGCAATCTGCCTTGGTATTGTAGATATAAAAACTTGCACGAGCTGTTGCAGGGACTTCCAAATACTGAAGCAAGGGTTGCGCACAATGGTGACCTGCACGAACTGCTACTCCTTCATAATCCAGAGCCGTCGCAAGATCGTGAGGATGAAGATCTCCTAAGTTAAAGGCAATAACACCTGAACGTTGAGCCAAGTCCTGAGAACCATAAATAGTCAATCCCTCAATTGCCTGCAATTTTGGATAGACGTATGCAATCAATTCTTGTTCATGGGCTTCGATTGCATCCATGCCAATATTTTCTAGGTAATCCACTGCTGTTGCAAGTCCAATAGCACCTGCCATATTGGGTGTCCCAGCCTCAAATTTCCAAGGCAATTCCTTCCAACTAGCAGATTGCTCATAGACGAAATCAATCATCTCGCCGCCAAATTCAAGAGGTGACATTTGTTCCAGGTACTTCTCTTTGCCGTAAAGGACACCGATACCAGTCGGACCAGCCATCTTGTGACCTGAAAAGGCAAAGAAGTCTACATCCAAGTCCTGGACATCAATCTTCATATTGGGTGTAGATTGAGCACCATCCACCACCATGATGGCTCCAACTTGGTGGGCCATTTGAGTGATTTCTTTGATTGGATTGACCACTCCAAGAACATTGGAGGCCTGAGCTAGGGAGACAAATTTGACTCTATCAGTCAATTTAGCTCGCAAGTCATCCATATCCAGAGCTCCATCCTTGAGATAGACATAGACAAGCTCAGCTCCAGTCTTACGGCAGGCTTCCTGCCATGGAATGATATTGGAATGGTGTTCCATGACAGAAATCAAGACCTGGTCTCCCTCAGTCAGGATTTCCTCAGCGAAGCGTGCCACCCAGTTAAGACTGGTTGTCGTTCCTCTGGTAAAGAGAACTTCCTTTGTAGAGCCTGCATTGATAAACTTACGAATGGTTTCACGAGCAGCTTCATAAGAAGCTGTTGCTCGCTCAGCCAAGGTATGAACACCGCGGTGAACATTGGCATTGTCCTGCTTATAGTAGCGGTTGATCGTTTCCAGAACTGCTAGTGGTTTTTGTGTCGTCGCAGCATTGTCCAGATAGACCAGAGGTTCATCGTTGACAATCTGGTCTAAAATTGGAAAATCCTTGCGAATCGCTTCTACATCTAACATAGGCTTCCCCTTAGCGTTTTGACAATTTTTCTTCGATCGTTGCAATCATTTCATCACGAACTTCTTGGACTGGAATCTCAACGATAACAGATCCAAGGAAACCACGAACAACCAAACGCTCCGCAGTCGCCTTATCCAAGCCACGGCTCATGAGGTAGTACATATCTTCTGGATCCACCTGCCCGATAGAAGCCGCGTGACCTGCAGTTACGTCATTTTCATCAATCAAAAGGATTGGGTTGGCATCTGAACGTGCTTGGTCTGAAAGCATGAGAACACGACTCTCTTGTTGCGCATCTGCTCCCTTAGCACCCTTGATGATGTGACCGATACCGTTGAAGGTCAAGGTTGCTTTTTCAAGGATAACCCCATGCTGGAGGATATTTCCGATAGAGTTGCAACCATAGTTAGTCACTCGTGTATCAATCCCTTGTACCTGACGACCACTTGAAAGAGCTACAACCTTGAGATCTGCATGGCTACCATTTCCAATCAAGTCGCTATCAAAGTCCGCAACGACATTTCCTTCGTTCATGACACCGATTGCCCAGTCAATGCTTGCATCGTTGCCAAGTTTACCACGACGGCTAATGTAGGCAGTGACATTTTCACCTAAACGGTCAATAGCAGCAAATTTCACTTGCGCACCAGAACGAGCAATCACTTCTACAGTAATATTGGCAGTTGCTTTGGCACTACCTTCACCACGTGACTCTAAACGTTCAAGATAACTAATCTTGCTGTTTTTACCAGCGATGATGAGGATATGCTTGTTAAATGGCACATCGCTATCGCTGTCTTGGTAGAAAATACCTTCAATTGGTTCTGTAATCTCAACATTATCTGGAATATAGAGAACAGCACCACTGTTAAAGTAAGCTGTATGGTAGGCTGCCAACTTGTCATCGTCATACTTAACAGATGACATGAAGAATTCCTCGATAAGCTCTGGAATTTCTTCTAAAGCTGAGTGGAAGTCTGTAAAGATTACTCCTTGTTCAGCCAATTCAACTGGAGTTTGTTCAAAAACAGTCTGCGTTCCTACTTGCACCAACTTCAAGTGATTATCTAGAGCCGTGAAGTCAGGAACATTTGCTGAAGGCTCACTTTCTGTGATGGTTCCATCCCCCAGATTCCAACGGTGAAATTTGACACGCTCGATAACTGGTAACTCCAAACTCTCAATCTTATCAAAAGCTTTTTGACGGAGGTCTGACAACCAGCTTGGTTCAGCGTGCATTTCTGAAAAAAGTTTAATAGTTTCTTTAGTCATTTACTTCTCCTAAAAGATACGAGGGAATTACAAGTCTTCCTTGTAGTCGTAGCCAAGTTCTTCAGCTAGTTTTGCGTATCCTTCACGTTCCAAACGGGCTGCCAATTCTGGACCTCCAGAAAGGACCACACGACCTTCCATCATCACATGTACCACATCAGGTGTGATGTAGTTCAAGAGACGTTGGTAGTGAGTGATAATCATAGCACCAAAACCTTCACCACGCATAGCATTCACACCTTTCGATACGACTTTAAGGGCATCAATATCAAGACCTGAGTCAATCTCATCCAAAAGGGCAAAAGTTGGTTCCAACATCAGGAGTTGAAGAATTTCATTACGTTTTTTCTCACCACCAGAGAAGCCTTCGTTGAGGTAACGCTCTGCCATTTCTTCTTTCATATTTAGCAATTCCATTTTCTCGTCTAGTTTAGTGATGAACTCACGAACTGAAATCTTTTCATCATCTTCTTTTCCAGCATTCATGGCTGCACGAAGAAACTCAGCATTGGTAATCCCTGGAATTTCAGACGGGTATTGCATAGCAAGGAAAAGTCCCATACGCGCACGCTCGTCCACTTCCAACTCAAGGATGTTTACGCCATCAAACAAGACCTCACCTTTTGTGACTTCATAATTGGGGTTCCCCATGATAGCAGCAGAAAGAGTCGACTTCCCAGTACCATTTGGTCCCATGATAGCTGCGATTTCTCCTGTTTTCAGAGTCAGATTGACTCCTTTTAAAATTTCTTTTCCTTCAATCTCAACGTGAAGATCTTTGATCTCTAATACTGACATGATAGTTCCTTTCTTTTTCAAACATTTTGCTCAATATCTTAGGAAATTGCTTACAATCCCTAAAAAATAGGACAAAAGGTCAATAAATATACTCTACTAGTATAACAAAAAAAAGCCTAAAAGGCTTTGATTTTGTCTAGAAGCTGGGGCCTAATCCTTGCGGTTTAGGTGCTGATCAATAGCATCTACGATTTTTCCCATCACATAACTTAACCTAAAATTTCGAAAGAGTAGAATGGCCCAAAACGTTGCCATAATGTAGCGACCAGTCATCCAGGCTTCATTAAAAAAATAAGTTTCAGCAGCCGTGAATAAGGCTATTATGATAAATTGTTGTCTATTCATAAGATTATTGTATCATGAAATCCATTTTTAGTCTTCTTCGACCATAACTTTATCAGCCAGAAATTCAAATCCTTCTGGAATCAGGCTCTCTTCTTCCACCTCTTGGTCAGCTTTAGGAGACTTGTTTTTAGCTGAAAATGCTGCTCGAACCTCTTTCCATTCCTCTAGGGAAATAGCCAGTATCTCAGGTGAAAATCCAGCAGCCTGACTGAGGATGTTGCCAAACATGGTGTTAAGATTATCTCGTTTCATGGTTTGACCAGCATTGAAATTAGACTCAAAGGCTAAAATAGCATGGTGTTCATTGGCCGCAACTGGTTGAGAACCTACGAGAAGGGCCTTATCAGGTCCAGCTAAACTTTCAATCACTTCTCCCCATGCATTCTGGAGGCGAATCAAGTTTTGCCGTGCCAAATCAGGATTTTCGACAGCTTCTTGCAGGATAGACTGAACCTTGTTGCGATCCACTCGATAGACTGTCTTGGAAGTGGCTGGACGACTAGGAACTGGCGCAACTTGTTTAGGAGCCGTGCCCACATTGGCAAGTTCTTGTTTGAGACGGGCGACTTCCTGTCTTAGTGCAGAAATTTCACTTTCAACAGCTCCCGAAACCGCAGATTCAGGCTTGATTTCCGCTAAACGAATGGTCATCATCTCAGCGTAAATCTTGGGTTGCAAACTGGCCTTCATATCTGCTAAACTGACTGTCGCTAGACGAATCATTTCAAAAAGGCTTTCCTGGGAAAGAGCTAGATTGTCCATAAAAACTGGACTATGATGAGTATTTTCGCCACCTGTCTGAACAACCAGTAGATCACGCAAATACTGCAAGAGATCCGTCACAAACCGAGTCATGCTTTTGCCATTTTCAAACAAAAGATTCAAAGAATCGAGTGCTTTTGGGACATCCTGTTGGGCCAAGGCGGCCACATAGTCATCTAGAGCTGAAAGACTAATAGTGCCTGTAATCTCCTCAGAAATAGCTGTCGTTAAAGCATTCCCTTGCGTCAAACTCAAGGCTTGATCCAGAATAGACAAGGCATCCCGCATTCCACCTTCAGCCCGTCTAGCAATTATTTCCACAGCCTCTGGTTCAGAACTGATATTCTCTTTTGACAAAATAGTTTGGATATGGTCCTTAATATCTTGCGTTCGAATCGATTTAAACTCAAAACGTTGAACACGAGATAAAATGGTTGCTGGAATCTTGTGCAATTCAGTAGTTGCCAAAATAAAGACGACATTCTGAGTCGGCTCTTCAAGCGTCTTCAAAAGCGCATTAAAGGCTCCCGTAGACAGCATATGAACCTCGTCGATAATGTAGACCTTATAACGTGCCAAACTAGGAGCATAGGTGGATTTATCACGAATTTCTCGGATTTCATCAACTCCGTTATTCGAAGCCGCATCCATTTCGATAACATCTTCTAAGTTACCTTCTGTCACAGCCTGACAGATATAGCAGTTATTACATGGTTCTCCGTCCACTTGGTTCGGACAGTTCATAGCCTTGGCAAAAATCTTAGCCACACTGGTTTTCCCAGTTCCACGAGGACCTGAGAAAAGATAAGCGTGACTAATCTTTTCCTGCTCAACCGCTTGTCTTAGAGTTTTTGCCACAACCTCTTGTCCTACCAGTTGTGAAAAAGTCTGGCTTCTATATTTTCGATAAAGTGCTTGATACATTAGGCTTTCTCCTCAAACATTGTAAAGTCCCATTCTGTCTTCTCAAGCAAAATAGCGACAAATTGTTCCAAGTAATCACGATCAATAGCATTGTAATCATCAATCAGAGAAGAATCCAAGTCTAAGACTCCAACTAATCTCCCATTCTTAAGCATAGGAACTACGATTTCACTCTTTGCCATACTATCACAAGAAATGTAGTTTGGATAGGTGCTCACATCGCCAACTAAAACAGTCTCCTGAAACTCAGCGGCTTCTCCACACACGCCTTTTCCAAGTGGAATGCGAATGCAAGAAACTCCACCCTGAAAAGGACCTAAAACCAACTCACTTCCATCAAACAGATAAAAACCTGCAAATACAGTATTGGGAAAGCGAGATTTTAGGAGGGCACTAGCATTCGAAAGATTGGCAAGAACATTACTCTCACCTTCTAGTAAATAAGAGAGTTCCTCATTTAACAATTGATATTGTGATTGTTTTTCTGAATCTAACATAGAACTATTATATCAAAAATGAGAAAGAGACAAAAGAAAAATCCCTTGTTTTAAACAAAGGATTTTATGATTATCAATTTGATTAAAGTTCGATATCACCGAACAAGTCAGCCATTGAGAATCCTGTTTGTGTTTCTGGAAGTTCGAAATCACGTTTTTCTTGACGTTTTGGACGACGTGGACGAGCAGCGCGTTTTTCTTCTTTTTGTCCTTCTTCTTGAGCTGGACGTTCTTCAAGAGCTTTGATAGAAAGTGATACACGTTCTGCGTCAGCGTTAACATCAAGTACTTTAACAGTAACTTCTTGACCAACAGTAAGAGCTTCTTTTGGATTTTCGATACGTTTGTGTGAAATTTGTGATACGTGAACAAGTCCATCGATACCTGGCAATACCTCAACAAATGCACCAAAGTCAGTCAAACGTTTAACTGTTCCTTCTACTACATCACCTTTAGCCAATTTTTGCTCAACGCCATCCCATGGTCCAGGTGTTGTTGCTTTAAGTGAAAGTGATACGCGTCCTTCTTCTTCGTTAAGATCAAGGATCTTCACTTCGATTTCTTCACCAACAGTTACAACTGATTTAGGTGATACGTTACGTTCATGTGACAATTCAGTCAAGTGAACCAATCCGTCAACACCACCAAGGTCGATGAAAGCACCGAAGCTTGTGATACGAGCAACTTTACCAGTTACGACATCACCAACAGCCAATTTACCGAATACTTCAGCACGAGCTGCTGCAGTAGCTGCTTCAACAACTTCACGACGTGAAAGGATGAAGCGGTTTTCTTTAGGATCAACTTCTTTGATTTTAGCATCAAATTCTTGACCTACGAAACGCTCAGTGTTACGTACGAAACGAGTATCCAACATTGAAGCTGGGATGAATCCACGAACACCTTCAAATTCTACTGAAAGTCCACCTTTAACGGCACGAGTTCCTTTAACAGTAACAACTTCTTCTTCGCGTCCTACAAGTTTGTCCCATGCTTTGCGAGCTTCAAGGCGTTTTTTAGATACAAGGTATGTAACTGTATCAGTATCTTTACCAACTACTTGACGAAGTACAAGAACATCCAATACTTCTCCTACTTTCACAAAGTCATTGATATCTGCATCGCGATCGTTTGTCAATTCGCGAAGAGTCAAGACACCTTCAACACCAGTCCCAGAGATTGCAACGTTAGCTTGAGTCGCATCAACTGTCAATACTTCAGCACTAACAACATCACCAGGCTCAACTTGGCTAACGCTATTTAGCAAATCTTCAAATTCGTTCATCTAAAAAATCCTCCAACAATCAAGTTTTTCCAAACTTGACATACTTATAATTTTTTTCCTAAGCACCCGCAAAGACATGTTCATATCGTTCACGCCTTTCAATTATAAAAATAAAATACCCTAAGATATTTTTCTTTTTATCTTGAATTTATTACCTAAGAACTGGGGTAGCTGGATTCGAACCAACGCATGAGGGAGTCAAAGTCCCTTGCCTTACCGCTTGGCTATACCCCATTGATGAATGGAGAGAGAGGGATTCGAACCCCCGAACCCGAAGGAGCGGATTTACAGTCCGCCGCGTTTAGCCTCTTCGCTATCTCTCCAATGTTTAACGAGAACTATTATATCATGAAATTTTCAATAAAACAAGTATTATTTTGTCAAATTATAGTTTTCAATCAAAATTTCCACAGCTTTTTCAAGTTTTTTATAAAAACTATCGACATTTCCATTCTTTATGATGGCAAATTGGCTATCTAATTCGGCAATTTCCCCAATAACCTTTTTCCCGATCGTCAAAACGTATCCTTCATAGCTGTCTTTTCCAACAGTCACTTGTGCATCAGTTAATTGGATTTCAATTTTCTTATCTTTTTTACTCATACTGTACCTCTTTTCACTTTTTCTATTGTACAAGAAAATGCTCAAACTAGCAAGAAAAAACTCCATTTCAGTCCTTACAACTGCTATGGAGCTCTTCTTTATTTCATGTCTTTTAGTCCACTTTGACAATCCATCCTTCAGGCGCTTCTACATCACCAAATTGGATACCAGTCAATTCATCATAGAGTTTACGTGTAACAGGACCTACTTCTGTTTCACTATAGAAAACATGGAAATCATCGCCATGTTGGATGCCACCAATTGGAGAGATAACTGCTGCTGTACCACAAGCACCTGCCTCTACAAAACGATCCAAATTGTCAATCGGAACATCACCTTCAACCGGTATCAAGCCCAAGCGGTGTTCTGCCAAGTAAAGCAAAGAGTACTTGGTAATAGATGGCAAGATAGATGGACTCAATGGCGTAACAAATTCATTGTCAGCTGTAATTCCAAAGAAGTTGGCTGATCCGACTTCTTCAATCTTTGTATGTGTAGATGGGTCTAGGTAGATAACATCTGAAAATTGGCGTGACTTGGCCATTTTACCTGGAAGGAGACTAGCAGCATAGTTCCCACCTACCTTGGCCGCACCTGTACCATTTGGAGCTGCCCGGTCGTATTCATCCTGAATCAAGAAATTCGTTGGGACTAAACCACCTTTAAAATAGTTACCAACTGGCATAGCAAAGATGGTGAAAATATACTCTTCTGCTGGTTTAACCCCAATAATATCCCCAACACCAATCAACAGCGGACGAAGATAAAGGGTTCCACCTGTTCCATATGGTGGTACGTATTCTTCATTTGCACGCACAACTGCTTTACAAGCTTCTACAAACATTTCTGTTGGAACTTGTGGCATCAAAAGACGGTTGCAGGTACGTTGCAGACGCTTGGCATTTTCGTCAGGACGGAACAGTTGAACACTGCCATCTTTGGTACGATAGGCTTTCAATCCCTCAAATGCTTGCTGTCCATAGTGGAGACTTGGAGAAGACTCTGAAATATGCAAGGTTGCATCCTCTGTTAATTCTCCTTGATCCCATTGACCATTTTTGTAGTGAGCGATATAACGGTAAGGTAATTTCATATATGCAAAGCCAAGATTTTCCCAATCAATTGCAACTGTCATGTGTTTCTCCTTTATACTATTCAAACTATGTGTTCTATTCTACACTTTTCTAGTAAAATTTCAAGCATTATTTGTAATTTTCTGAAAATTTTTTCAACATAAAGAAATCAGCCCCTTGGACTGATTTTTTTATGAACTCGCTTTATCCTCTTTAAAGGCTTCTTTGAGGTAAGCATCGAAAACTTCTTCATCTGAAATCGTGTCTGAAATAAAGCTTCCATTGCTAGTACGTTCTGACAAATTGAGCTCTTGCAATCGACTCTCATAGATTGTTCCCTTGTTCGATTGGACAAGTAACGTTTGGTCGTTTTCTTCTACTTCTGTACTAAAAAGATCACCAACGAAACCATGCTCTGCAACTGCTCCTGCTAAGAAGACACGGTGCGGTTTGTTTTTCAACTCACGCAAGACTTGTAGTCCTCGTTTGGCACGGCTGGTTGCTGGAATTTCGTCAATAGAAACACGTTTCAAGCTTCCACGTTGGGTCAAGAGGTAGAAGGATGAGGTGTTACAGATAAAGGCTGCCTGAAGCCTATCATCTGCTTTCAGGTTCATAGCCTTGACACCTGCTGCCTTGGCACCTACAACCGGAACCTCTTCGATATTGAAACGAAGGGCATAACCGTTTTGACTAATCAAGAGAACATCATCTAGTTTAATCGGTGCCACTGCTACAATCTGGTCTGTCTTGTCTTTGAGTTTAGCGTACTTAACAGACTTAGACTTGTAGGTCCGCCATGGAGAGAATTCTTTGCGTTCTACACGCTTGATTTGACCAAGACGAGTCGCTGCAAAATAAGTTGTCGCATCATCAAACTGATCCACTACTTCTGCATAGAGGATTTCTTCGTTAGTTTCAAAGTTTGTAATGGTCTGGCTCAGATGCTCTCCGATATCCTTCCAACGAATATCTGCCAATTCATGGATTGGTCGATAAATGATATTTCCAAGAGTAGTGAACATCAAGAGGTGCTGCGTTGTCTTGGCAGTTTGCACAAAGATCAAACGATCATCATCACGTTTGCCAATTTCTTCCAGAGTGGATGCCGCAAAGGAACGTGGACTAGTACGTTTGATATAACCTGCCTTAGTCACGCTGACATAGGTATCTTCCTCGGCAATCAAACTAGCTGTATCAATCTCGATTGCTTTCGCAGTATCTTCCAAAGCACTCAAACGTGGTGTCGCAAATTTCTTCTTGACCTCACGAAGCTCTTTCTTCATGAGATTGTACATAGTTCGTTCATCACCGATGATAGCCGCAAGCATGGCAATCTTTTCACGAAGTTCTGCTTCTTCTTCCTGCAAGACAACCACGTCTGTATTGGTCAAACGGTAAAGTTGCAAGGTAACGATGGCCTCAGCCTGCTCTTCTGTAAAATCATAGCTGACCTTGAGGTTTTCCTTGGCGTCAGCTTTGTTCTCAGAAGCACGGATAAGGGCAATGACTTCGTCCAAGATAGAGATGACGCGAATCAAACCTTCAACGATATGGAGGCGTTTTTCAGCCTTTTCCTTGTCAAAACGGGAACGTGCCAAAATCACTTCACGACGGTGGGCGATGTAGCTAGACAAAATTGGGACAATTCCGACCTGACGAGGCGTGAAATTGTCAATCGCCACCATGTTAAAGTTGTAGTTGATTTGTAGGTCGGTGTATTTGAAGAGATAGTTGAGGACAAGCTCCGTATTAGCGTCTTTCTTGAGCTCAATAGCGATACGAAGACCGTCACGGTCAGACTCATCACGAACCTCAGCAATACCTGTCACCTTATTATTGACACGAACATCATCGATTTTCTTGACTAGATTAGCCTTATTGATTTCATAAGGGATCTCAGTAATAACGATTTGTTCCTTACCACCTTTTAGCTTTTCAATTTCCGTCTTAGAGCGAACGACCACGCGCCCCTTCCCAGTTTCATAGGCCTTCTTGATTTCATCACGGCCTTGGATGATGGCTCCTGTAGGGAAATCTGGTCCAGGCAAAAATTCCATGAGCTTCTCAATCTTGGCAGTTGGGTGGTCAATCATATAGACTGTAGCATCGATAACTTCAGCCAAATTATGCGGTGGAATATCTGTGGCATAACCAGCCGAAATCCCAGTCGAACCATTGACCAAAAGGTTTGGAAAGGCTGCTGGGAGAACAGTTGGCTCTTTCTCGGTATCGTCAAAGTTCCATGCAAAAGGAACTGTCTTTTTCTCGATATCCTGAAGAAGGTAACCAGCAATCTCAGACAAACGCGCCTCGGTATAACGCATTGCGGCAGGTGGGTCCCCGTCCATAGAACCGTTATTACCGTGCATTTCAACTAGAATCTCACGATTTTTCCAATCCTGTGACATACGAACCATGGCATCATAGATAGAACTATCACCGTGTGGGTGGAAATTCCCCATGATGTTCCCGACAGACTTGGCAGACTTACGGTAACTCTTGTCAAAAGTATTGCCATCCTTATTCATCGAATAAAGAATGCGACGCTGAACCGGCTTCAATCCATCACGAATATCTGGCAAAGCCCGGTCTTGAATAATGTACTTGGAGTAGCGACCAAAGCGCTCTCCCATGATGTCCTCAAGGGACATGTTTTGAATGTTAGACATAGGATACTAAGCCCGTAAAATGCAAAGTAAAAATAGGAAATTCTTAAAGCGAGCGATGTTCGCAAGAGAATTTATCTTTTTCACACAGCATTTAGAGCGTGTTCAACTCCTTTCAAAGAATCTAGAGTATGTGTAATGATAAAAGGATGTAGAAAGGATTAGTCCTGTGTTCAGTTACTAGAACCAAACTATCCTTTCTGTAGTTTAAAATACGTTTTTATAAGTTAACGATTGGAAAGTCTCTTTTCAGCATACTCAATCATCTTCTCAGCCACTTCCTTATCATAGTCAAATCCCATCTTTTGAGCAAGGATTTTAGCTTCTCTGTGAAAGAGATTCATTGTAGAGAATAGGGATTGAGTGTTTTTTTCTATACTTGAAAAATCAAGCAGATTTGAGAACTCCTTCTCTTTCTCTGTAGGTAAATACTGGAAAAGATACTTATAGTTCTTACCGATATCGACAGTCGCCTTATCACTTGCGACCTGCCAAGCCAAGATCTTCAAGAGTTCTTGTTGGCAAATACCATAGAGATGGTCAGTCGCATAGATGAGCTGATTTCGACAAATGCCCTTCACTACATAGGCAGAAACCCACCAAAATTCATTGCAGGCTTTTTCAAAATCAATCGGGCTAGCTGGATTCGTCCAGTAACGCTCTGGACTTGTAGTATAGGATTCAAACAAGCCTTTCTCATCTTTCAAAACTGTATAATCAGCTTCACTATCCACCCACTCTTGGATGTGGTCTTTGGGGCAAAGGGTCAAATCTATCCGATTGCCATCTTCAAAGAGCATAAGATAAAGTCGACGGTTTCCCAGCACATTATACTGTTCAATCAGACGGTTGCCAAACTGGTCCAACCAAGCAAGGTCACTCGTCAGATTATCTAAATCGTCCACGATATAAACAACATCATAGTCTTGAAACTCATCTTTTGGCGCTTTTGTATCAGTCCGTGAACCAGAAATAGCGACAGCCTCGACTTGTAAAGTTTTGGCAGTCTGTAAAATCACATCAAGCATTTCTGTCTCTGTTCTCATATCAATACCTTCTCGTTTTATCGGATATTAGTTATCTGCTTCTTGCTTGCTTTTCTTTGGTGTTAATTTTTTATAGCGACTACGGATAGCGTTGAGATGGTCACGGAGATCGGCATACTGCTTTTTATCTGGATAAGCATAGGCGTTGATTGCAGTAAAATCCACAAGGAAGTCATAGATTTCTTGTAGTTTTGCACGGACTTCCTTGTTTTGACTAGGTGCCTTGCCTTTTTGCTCAGCCAAGCGCTCCTTATAGGCTTTTTCAAACTGAGCCTGCGCCTTTGTCAAGGTTTCTACATGAGTTGTCAAATGCAGGGTTGAAAGGGCAGTTTGGTAGTCAGTATCTTTTAGCTCCTTAAGCAAATGGTTAATAGCTTCTGTCTCTTTTTCGTATCTCATGCTCGCTAGCCCAGCATAATTTTTGAAAAGTTTGCTGAGTTTGTCGTAAGCTTCCTTACTACTCGCCTCTTTCACACGAGAGAAGGCCTTGACCAAACCAGTCAAGGTAGAAAGCGCATCATCACGCTCACGATCAGACGCTTCCAGACTAGCCACCGTTTGACTGGCCTTGGAACGGTGCAAACCAGATTGCAAGGTCTCAAGAAGTTTCTCCATACCCCCTAGTTTCGTTGCGTAAACCTGCTCAGACTTATTGGCTTTTGTAAAAGCCCCCAACTCGTCCTTGCTCTCAGATAGAAGTTGGAAGAATTCGTTGTTTTCTAAATTGCGTACAGTTAAACTCGTGATTCCATATTCTTTTTTCATAAAACTCCTCTTTCAATGATGTATTTTTAAGTTTTTGCTCTAAAATAATTCAGAACATATCTAAATATTCGTATTTTGCTCCAATAACTCAAAACACACATGTGTGTTTTGAGTTATTTCCCGCTAGACAAGATATTCTTCAAGTATGGTTTCTTGTTTTAGGACTGGGGAAGGTAATTTTTCGTGTGGGATATTGTTTCAAAATAGTAAAAATCAAAAATACTTCTGTAGATGTATTCCTGTTTGATAAAAATGAAGAATTGCTGTTTGTTCTGCAAGTGATGCTTCATTTGCTATTATTCTATAAGCTGGAGGAAAATCCAGAGGAAGCGTTGATAAGTCTCCAATATCTTTTAAAATAGGATTGACATTTTTTTCTTGTTCATTTCTATCATAATCACTGGCATAATCTAAGAAATAATTCGATTCGTTTTTAAAATCATTATACATTTTCTCATCAAAAAGACTAATGAATCGATGATAAATAAAATTAAGTTCAAACCAAGCTTTTCTGTAGGGATTACCAAAAATGGTTTGTGCAACCTTAACTGATATAAGCTCGTCAAATCCTTGGGACATCAGTACCTGTTTTAGATAACTAAATATGAACCAATCTTTAATTTTAGTTCTTTCAAGAGGGTTATCAAACTCCAAATCCCAGTTAGGATTATAGTCAGGATTTACTATAGTTGGAATCACAAACCTTCCATGTGCCGCTGCATTTCTTATAATTCTTAAGTCTGAAAGTACTGCTTTATGTAAAACAATATCTCTAACAAAAGGAGTTAATAAACGCCCCCCTGTTGAAATACTTTCTCTTGAAAAATCATCAAACTTAACAAGCAAAGATTCTAAAGTACTTAGATCCATTTGATCCATTAAGTCATCTAATGGTATTATATCGGAATTAATATAATCAAATTTATCTGAGTAACTTAGATACTTATATCGATTTTGAGCTCTCTTATATTGACCCATCTTAACATTGTCAGTAGAGTTTTTCCAATATTTTACCACTTTAACAGCAATCTCATTTCCACCCTCTCTCTGAGTGGATAACCTGCTTAATAAGCTCTTATATGAATTTTCAATTCCTAATATCCATCTTAATATCTTTTCTCTGAATACTTTGTCAATATCATCAATTTTAATAATATGTTTGACATCAATAATTTTAGAGTTGCCTAAGTTTTTTTCAATAAAAAACCCATTAACAAGATAATCTAACATATAAGGTTGAAAACCAATTTTTTTCAGATATTCATATAAAATAGCATCATCATCTACCAAAATAGAATCATAAAGTTTTTTTAACTTGGAAGCAGTAGACTGATCAACTATAGCTTCAAACTCTCTGATTTCGTTTTCCATTTGATTTTTGGTTGGTAGTTGAATATTAAACAAATCAAATTTTTCTTTTACTTGTTCCAAATAGGACTTTGATTCCACACGCTTTTCCTGAATTAAATTTCGAGAATCAAACTTTAAGTCACTAGCTTCTCTAATTATCTTATCTCTAAGACTCACTCCCTTTTTTATATTAAACTCTACCCCTTTACTATATTCAATGTACTCAATACCATCTATTTCTTTTATCATCTCAGGAGTAAACTGAAATGGAAGCTCCTCACCTTCTTGACCAAAACTATCCGTAGAAATATATCCGTAATTTCTAAATAGCTTGATAATTCTTCCCACACCTTTTTTCTTCTTGTTTTTATTTTTTCCCATTCTAAAAACTCCTATAACCTATACCTTCAATTTCCTCAAAACACCATTTCCCCACTTTCCTCAAGCGTAAACTTTACATTATCTTCAATCCATTTACGACGTGGTTCGACCTTATCACCCATGAGAACATTGACGCGACGTTCAGCGCGAGCCAGATCTTCGATCGTGACACGGATAAGGGTACGGGTTTCTGGGTTCATGGTTGTTTCCCAGAGCTGGTCCGCATTCATTTCACCAAGTCCCTTGTAGCGTTGGAGGGTAGCACCTTTGCCGAATTGCTTGCGGAGTTCTTCTAGCTCTCCGTCCGTCCATGCATAAGCCACTTCTTCTTTCTTGCCTTTTCCTTTAGACATCTTGTAAAGAGGTGGAAGGGCGATATAGACATGTCCTGCTTCGACTAGGGGTCGCATATAGCGGTAGAAAAAGGTTAAGAGCAAGGTCTGGATATGGGCACCATCTGTATCCGCATCGGTCATGATGATGATCTTGTCATAGTTAGCATCCTCAATAGAAAAGTCTGCTCCAACACCCGCACCGATGGTATAAATCATGGTGTTGATTTCCTCATTTTTGAGGATATCCGCCATCTTGGCCTTGGCTGTATTGATAACCTTACCTCGAAGAGGTAGGATAGCTTGGAATTTACGATCACGACCTTGCTTGGCAGAGCCACCGGCAGAGTCCCCCTCGACCAGATAAAGTTCATTCTTGGCAGGGTTTTTAGACTGGGCTGGCGTTAATTTCCCAGAAAGCAAGCCCTTATCTTTTTTATTTTTCTTGCCATTTCGGCTCTCATCACGCGCTTTACGTGCTGCTTCACGGGCGTCACGAGCCTTGATAGCTTTGCGGATGAGATTGGAAGCTAGTTCTCCATTTTCCATAAGGAAGAAAGTTAATTTTTCAGCAACAATGCTATCCACAATTGGGCGAGCCAGTGGACTGCCTAGTTTGTCCTTGGTCTGTCCTTCAAACTGGAGGTGTTCTTCAGGAACTAGGATAGAAAGAACGGCCGCTAGTCCCTCACGATAGTCTGAACCTTCAAGGTTTTTATCTTTTTCCTTGAGAAGTCCCGTCTTACGCGCATAGTCATTCATGACCTTGGTAATAGCAGACTTGAGCCCTGTTTCATGCGTTCCACCATCCTTGGTACGAACGTTATTGACAAAGGATAGAATGTTATCAGAAAATCCATCATTGTACTGGAGAGCTACCTCCACTTGGAAACCATTGTCTTCCCCTTCGAAGTAAAGAACAGGCGTCAAAGTTTCCTTATCTTCATTCAGATAGGAAACAAAGTCCTGAACTCCATTTTCATAGTGAAACTCAATCGCTTCATCTGTTCGTTTGTCAGTTAGCGACAAGGTAACATTTTTTAAGAGAAAGGCTGACTCATTGAGGCGCTCTGAAATGGTATTGTACTTGAAGTCAGTCGTAGAGAAGATCGTCGCATCAGGCATGAAAGTGACTTTGGTACCTGTCTTAGACTTGGGTGCTGTACCAATTTTCTTCAAGGTTGTGACGGGTTTCCCGCCATTTTCAAAACGTTGCTTGTAGACTGTACCGTCACGGGTAATTTCAACTTCCAACCAACTTGAGAGTGCATTAACGACTGAAGATCCCACTCCGTGGAGACCACCAGATGTCTTATAACCACCTTGACCGAATTTTCCTCCAGCGTGGAGAATGGTAAAGATAACTTCAACAGTTGGAATTCCCATGGCGTGCATCCCGGTCGGCATCCCTCGACCATGGTCCTCTACTGTCAAACTTCCGTCTTTATTGATGGTCACATCAATGCGGTCACCAAATCCAGACAAGGCTTCATCAACTGCATTGTCCACTATTTCCCAGACTAGGTGATGAAGACCCGCACCGTCAGTCGATCCGATATACATCCCCGGACGTTTACGAACCGCATCCAACCCTTCTAGCACCTGAATGGCGTCATCATTGTAGTTATTAATATTGATTTCCTTTTTTGACACAAGGAACCTCCTATTTGTTCATCTTTTCTATTTTACAGGTTTTCTAGGGATTTTGCAAAGTTTTTCCCGTTCAGCTGTCACAATTTCACAAGAGATTCTCAACCTTTCTACACCATTTCATGGTATAATAGAACCATGATGACATTTGTATTATTAATTTTAGCTTATCTACTAGGTTCGATTCCGTCTGGTCTATGGATTGGACAAGTTTTTTTTCAAACAAATCTGCGCGAACACGGTTCTGGAAATACTGGTACGACCAATACTTTCCGTATTTTGGGTAAGAAAGCAGGTATGGCAACCTTTGTAATTGACTTTTTCAAAGGAACCTTGGCCACTCTGCTTCCAATTCTTTTCCACCTACAAGGTGTATCACCTCTCGTCTTTGGACTTTTGGCTGTGATTGGACATACCTTCCCTATCTTTGCAGGATTTAAGGGGGGCAAGGCTGTCGCAACCAGTGCTGGAGTGATTTTCGGTTTTGCGCCTGTCTTCTGCCTCTACCTAGCAATCGTATTCTTTGGAAGCCTCTATCTAGGTAGTATGATTTCACTGTCTAGCGTTACTGCTTCTATCGCAGCCGTTATCGGAGTTCTCCTATTTCCACTATTTGGATTTATCCTGAGCAGCTATGACCCCCTCTTCATTCTGATTATCCTAGCACTTGCTAGCTTGATTATCATTCGTCACAAGGATAATATCACACGTATCAAAAATAAAACTGAAAATCTCGTCCCTTGGGGATTGAACCTAACCCATCAAAATCCTAAAAAATAAAACGCCAGTTTGAATGAACTGACGTTTTTTTGTATGCTTATTTTGATTTGATGTAGTTGATACCATCTGCCTTAGGAGCAACTGCTTTTCCGAAGAAGGCTGCCAAGACAATGACTGTCAAAACATAAGGCGCAATTTGGAGGTAAACCGCAGGTACTCCTTGCAAGAAAGGAAGCTGAGAACCGATAACTGCCAAACTTTGTGAAAGTCCAAAGAAGAGACTAGAAAGCATAGCACCAATTGGATTCCATTTACCAAAGATCATCGCAGCAAGAGCGATAAATCCAGGACCGACAATAGTTGTCACTGAGAAGTTGACAGAAATGGATTGAGCATAAATCGCTCCACCAATTCCCCCTAGGAAACCTGAAATAATAACCCCAAGATATCGCATCTTGTAGACATTGATCCCCAAGGTATCCGCTGCCTGAGGGTGTTCACCAACAGAGCGAAGACGAAGACCAAAACGTGTCTTAAAGAGAATAAACCAAGCAAGGAACGAGAAGGCAATCGCAATATAACCTAGCAAACTTGTTGACTTGAAGAAAATATCTCCAATCACTGGGATATCAGCCAAAACTGGGAAATCAAAACGTCCAAAAGTCTGGCTTAAGTTATCCGTTTGTCCTTTGTTATAAAGAACTTTAACCAAGAAAACTGCTAGGGCAGGAGCCATCAAGTTCAATACTGTACCACTGACAACATGGTCCGCACGGAAATGAACTGTAGCGACTGCATGGATGAGGGAAAACATAGCTCCCACGATACCGGCAACTAACAAGGAAATCCAAGGAGTCGCTGCTCCAAGTTGTTCTGCAAACTCAAGGTTAAAGACAACCCCAGAAAAGGCTCCCATAACCATAATTCCTTCAAGACCGACGTTAACGACACCACCACGTTCAGAGAAAACTCCTCCGATACTCGTAAAAATAAGTGGTGCTGAGTAAATCAGCATAGAAGAGACCAAGAGGGTGAGTAATGTTGTAATAGACATCCTTACTTACCTCCTTTAACTTGTTTTTTCGGTTTGACAAAGCGTTCAATAATATAGTGAACACTGACAAAGAAGATAATAGACGCTGTTACAATGCTGACAAGCTCAGACGGAACTTGCGCTGCGTTCATACCTGGCGCACCAACTTGCAGAACCCCAAATAAGAAGGCTGCAAAGAGGATTCCAATTGGTGAATTTCCAGCAAGCAAACTAACTGCCATCCCGTTAAATCCGATAGCTAATGATGATCCCTGAACGTAAACGTTTTGGAAGGTTCCAAGCCCTTCGACCGCTCCACCGAGACCAGCCAAAGCACCAGAGATAATCATTGATAGGATGATTGTACGTTTTGCTGAAATACCAGCGTACTCTGAAGCATGGGGATTGAGACCAACTGCTCGAATTTCAAAACCGAGAGTCGTTTTCTTAAGCAAGAACCAAATCACCCCAACAGCAATGATAGCAAAGAAGATACCGATATTCATACGAGAATTACCAGTCAACTCAGATAACCATGGTGTCTGGTAACTAGCATTGGCACTCACACGAATTGTTGAGTCTGTACTTTGCATAAAGTCTTTCGGGAAAGAATGAATAAAGGCGTTCCCTACATACAAAACAATGTAGTTCATCATAATGGTTACGATAACCTCTGACGTACCGAGATAAGCTCTGAGAATACCTGGAATTGCACCAACAATTCCACCTGCAATCAGAGCAATCACCACAGTCGCTAAAATCAACATTGGACGTGGCATATCTGGATGCGACAAGGCAAACCAACCGCTGAGAATCCATCCCGCTAGCGCTTGACCTGGCAAACCAACGTTAAAGAAACCTGCCCGACTAGCAACAGCAAAACCAAGACCAATCAAGACTAGAGGTCCCATGGCACGGAAAATTTCCCCAATCCCACGAAGGCTACCAAAAGCTGTATAAAACAGCTCCTCATAACCCCAGATAGCATCGTAGCCGAAGATCCACATGACAATGGCTCCGAGCAAGATTCCTAAGAATACGGAAATCAAGGGAACCGAAATTTGTTGTAATTTTTTAGACATCACTCTTCTCCTTTCCCAAGTTTCCACCTGCCATCAAGACACCAAGTTCTTGTTTGTTAGTCGTTTCTGGCGACACAATACCTTGAATCTTCCCATCGTGGATAACAGCAATACGGTCTGAGACATTTAAAATCTCATCCAATTCAAAACTGACAACGAGAACAGCCTTGCCATTATCACGTTCCTCAATCAAGCGTTTGTGAATGTACTCAATGGCACCAACGTCCAAACCACGAGTTGGCTGGCTGACGATAAGGAGTTCAGGATCACGATCAATCTCACGAGCAATAATCGCTTTTTGTTGATTTCCTCCTGAAAGAGCTGCTGCTGGAACAAATTCGCTTGCCGCACGGACGTCAAATTCTTCCATTAATTTCTTTGCATGTGAAGTGATATTCGCATAGTTCAAAATACCATTCTTACTGAGTGGTTCTTTATAGTAGGTTTGAAGAGCGATATTTTCTGAAATCATCATCTCCAAAATCAATCCATCACGGTGACGGTCTTCAGGAACATGCCCTACACTGAGTTCCGTAATTTGTCGTGGGTGCATTCCCACGATTGATTTGCCTTTTAATTCAATACTACCAGACTCAACCTTACGAAGGCCTGTAATGGCTTGAATGAGTTCAGATTGACCATTGCCGTCAATACCCGCAATACCAACAATTTCACCAGCTCGAACATCCAAAGAAAGATTCTTCACAGCTGGTACACCGCGATTTTCATTAACAACCAAGTCCTTAATAGACAAAACAACTTCTTTTGGTTGAGGTGCCTGTTTCTCCGTTTTAAAGGAGACAGAGCGCCCTACCATCATTTCTGCCAAATCAGCATTGGTAGCTCCAGCAATCTCAACCGTCTGGATTGATTTCCCACGACGGATAACCGTCACACGATTGGATACCGCACGAATTTCATCCAGTTTATGAGTAATCAAAATAATGGATTTTCCTTCTTTGACAAGGTTTTTCATGATAGCCATCAGCTCGTCAATCTCTGAAGGAGTCAATACAGCTGTAGGTTCGTCAAAGATAAGGATATCAGCACCACGATAAAGTGTTTTCAAGATTTCTACACGTTGTTGAGCACCAACGGAAATATCTGCCACCTTGGCAGCAGGATCCACTGCCAAACCATAACGTTCAGAAAGAGCCTTGATTTCTTTAGTAGCTTCAGCTATATCTAGCACACCATTTTTAGTGATTTCACTCCCCAAAATGATATTTTCAGCTACTGTAAAAGCTTCAACCAACATAAAATGTTGGTGAACCATCCCAATTCCTAGACTAGCAGCTTTAGAAGGTGAATCTATTTTGACAACTTGACCATTCACCGCAATTTCACCACTAGTTGGCTCAAGAAGTCCTGCCAGCATATTCATCAGAGTGGATTTACCCGCTCCATTTTCTCCTAAAAGTGCATGGATTTCACCTTTTCGCAGTTGCAGATTTATCTTGTCGTTTGCTACAAATTCACCAAACACCTTGGTAATATCCCGCATCTCAATGACATTTTCGTGTGCCATATGCTCTTCCTTTCAGAGGTTTATTTTATTTCAATAAAACCTGCTAATCACATTAACAAGCTCTATTGAGACAAAAATTGCCTCAATTCTTAAAGAAGCGACCGATGGCCGCTTCCTAAGAAATGACTTTTATTCATTATTTTTCAGGAACTTTTACACTTCCGTCAAGGATTTTAGCTTTTGCATCTTCGACAGCTTTTTTACCTTCTTCTGAAAGGTTTGTTACTGCCAAGTCAACCCCTTTATCTTTCAATGAGTAGACGATAACTTGTCCACCAGGGAATTCACCTTTTTCTGTTTTGTTGGCAATATCTTTTACAGTTGTACCAACTTGTTTCAATGTAGATACAAGAACGAAGTTTGATTCTTTACCATCTTTAGAAGTGTATTTACCTTCTGCTGCTTGGTCACGGTCTACACCAATAACCCAAACTTTTTCGTTTTCATTTTTGCTTTCGTTCAAAGATTTTGCTTCAGCAAAGACACCAGCACCTGTACCACCAGCTGCTTGGTAGACAACGTCTGCACCTGCAGCGTATTGAGCTGCTGCAATTGTTTTACCTTTGGCAGCATCACCAAATGAACCAGCGTAGTCAACTTGTACTTTGATAGATGGGTCTACTGACTCAACACCAGCCTTAAATCCAGCAGCGAAACGTGAAATAACTTCAGATTCGATACCACCTACAAAACCAACTTGTTTTGTTTTAGTTGTTTTAGCTGCTGCAACACCAGCAAGGTAAGCTGCTTCGTTATCAGCAAATGTTACGCTCGCAACATTCTTTTGATCTTTGATCACATCATCAATCAAGACATAGTTTAAGTCAGAGTGGTCTTTTGCTGCCTCTTCAACTGCATTGTGAAGTGCAAAACCAACACCGAAGATCAGGTTGTAACTTCCAGCCGCTTGTTGCAAGTTGTTAGCATAGTCTGCTTCACTTGTTGATTGGAAATAAGTAAAGCCTTTATCTTTAGAAAGATTGTGTTCTTTACCCCAGTCTTGTAAACCTTCCCAAGCTGATTGGTTAAATGATTTATCATCAACACCACCAGTATCTGTTACGATCGCTGCTTTCGTCTTCATTTCAGATGAAGATGAAGCTGCGTTACGAGAAGAGCGGTTACCACATGCAGCAAGTCCAACTGCTGCCACTGCAACTAGACCAAGGCCTAGCCATTGTTTCTTGTTCATTACTGAACCTCCTAAATAAGATGTGCAACGATGTTGCAAGTATAGATCGTTTGGTCACGTAGACCACAGCCACTCGAAGAGTAGCTCAGACTAATTTAAGTCTGTAAATGAGTATGGAAGTAACTCCCCGACCGTCATCTCGACCGTCGATTTATCTTTAGCAACTAAAGTCACTTTTAGATCTTGTTCAAAAAACTCAACCATGACCTGACGACAAGCACCACATGGCGAGATGGGTTTTTCAGTTTGTCCGTAGACAATCAACTCTGAAAACTCCCGTTGTCCCTCCGAAACTGCTTTGAAAATAGCGGTACGCTCTCCACAATTAGTCAAGGGATAACTAGCATTCTCGATATTGACACCCGTATAAATGCTACCGTCCTTGGCCACTAAAACAGCTCCGATGGGAAAGTGAGAATAGGGTACATAGGCTTTCTTGCTGGTTTCAATTGCTAGTTCAATCAACTCAGTAGTCGCCATCTGCCAATTCTCCTTTTAAAATCGCAACGCCAGCAGATGTTCCGATACGGGTAGCACCTGCCTCCACAAAAGCGACAGCATCTGCATATGAACGCGCTCCACCAGCCGCCTTAACACCCATATCTGGCCCGACTGTTTTACGCATCAACTTAACATCCTCAATAGTGGCACCACCAGTTGAAAATCCAGTTGATGTTTTGACAAAGTCAGCGGCTGCCTTCTGGGATAATTGGCAGGCCACAACCTTTTCATCGTCTGTCAACAAGCAGGCTTCAATAATAACCTTAACCAACTTGTCACCACTTGCTTCTACGACAGCACGGATGTCCGATTCAACTAAATCAAGATTGCCTGATTTGAGGGCACCAACATTGATAACCATATCAATCTCATCTGCACCGTTTTGAACAGCTTCTTTTGTTTCAAAAGCTTTCACAGCTGAAGTTGTTGCTCCCAAAGGAAAACCAACTACTGTACAAACCTTTACATCTGAACCATCAAGCCCTATTTTCGCATGTTTCACCCATGTGGGATTGACACATACGCTGGCAAAGTCATACTCACGCGCTTCAGATAGCAAACGATCAATTTGTTCTTGGCTTGCATCTTGCTTTAAAAGCGTATGATCGATATGTTTATTTAACTTCATATTCGGATTCTCCCTGGTTTTATGAGATAATTTCTATAATTTCTCGTAAACTTTGCACTCCATCATTTATTTTAACATATTTTTGAAATTCTGTAACTAGTTCAGAAGAAATTTTTCCATTTGTATAAACTTTTGCAACAATTTCTCCTTTTTGAACGGAGTCTCCAACTTTCTTTTCAAAAACAATCCCTGTTTCATAGTCCAGGTCATCAGACTTGACTGCACGACCAGCTCCTAGTCTCATGGCATAGAGCCCAAATTCCATAGCTGGAAGAGCTGAAATAACACCTGTATCTTGAGCTGGAATTTCCACCACATGAGCAACCTTGACTAGGCGATAGAGATCATCTAAATCACCGCCTTGTGCTGCTACCATTTCTTCAAACTTAGCTAATGCTTGGCCATTCTCAAGATGTTGACGGATTTCCTCGACCGTTTTCTCAACATCAGCCAAGCCAAGCATAATCTGAGCTAGCTCGCAGATAAAGTGACTAATATCTTCTCGGCCTTTTCCTTGAAGAATCTCGATTGCCTCAAGGATTTCGAGACGATTCCCAATGGCTCTTCCCAAGGGTTGGCTCATATCGGTAATGACTGCTACCGTCTTTCGACCAACTGCCTTACCAAGATCTACCATGGTTTGAGCCAACTCACGCGCCTCATCGACAGTCTTCATAAAGGCACCCTCACCGACTGTTACATCTAGCAAAATGGCATCCGCTCCTGCAGCGATTTTCTTGCTCATAACAGAACTAGCAATCAATGGGATCGTGTCGACAGTTGCTGTCACATCACGGAGGGCATAGAGAAGCTTGTCTGCTTTAACCAGCTGATCTGACTGCCCAATGACAGATACTCCAATATCTTGCACCTGACGAATGAAATCTTCTTGACTGCGCTCGACTTGATAGCCCTTAATGGACTCCAATTTATCAATTGTCCCACCAGTATGGCCGAGACCACGACCACTCATTTTAGCAACGGGCACACCGAAACTCGCAACAAGGGGAGCCAAGATTAAGGTCACCTTATCACCTACACCACCAGTCGAATGCTTGTCAACTTTAACCCCCTCAATAGCTGACAAGTCAAACTCCTGACCTGTCTTGACCATATTCATCGTCAGGTCAGAAATCTCACGTGTGGTCATTCCTTTGAAATAAACAGCCATAGCAAAAGCAGACATCTGGTAGTCTGGAACAGTTCCTGCCACATAGCCTTCTACCAGCCATTTGATTTCAGTTGCAGTCAGTTCTTGACCATCTCGTTTCTTTTGGATTAAATCAACTGCTCTCATTCTTTCACACTTCTAAGGATATAATATCCCTTGTCTTTCTTTACGATTTCACAATTTCCAAAAACGTCTTCCATCTTAGCTTTAGCACTAGGAGCCCCCTGTTTTTTCTGAATGACAATCGTTAAGTCACCACCGTCTTCTAGAAAATCCCTGCTCTTTTCGATAATCTCATGAACAACTTGTTTACCCGCTCGAATCGGCGGATTGGAAATAACATGGTCAAATTCCCCTTCAACTTGCTCATAGATATTGGATTGGAAAATCGTCGCTGAAACTTGGTTTCTCTCAGCATTTTGTCGCGCTAGGTCCAAGGCACGGTTATTGATATCGACCATGGTTGCCTGAACTCCATAAGCCTTGACCAAAGAAAGCCCCAAGGGACCATATCCACAGCCTACATCAAGGACCGTTTCTCCTTTGTTAACCTCTAGACACTTCAATAAAAGCTGACTCCCAAAGTCGACCATTTTCTTGCTAAAAACACCCGCATCCGTAAAAAAGGTCATATTTTCTCCCAACAACTCCACTCTCAACTCATGAATGTCGTGAGCAGCGTCAGGATTTTCTGCATAATACATTTTACTCATGAAACTATTTTACCATATTTTAGTGAAATGTTAAATCGTTTACAAAGCTAAATTTCAAGACACAGACTACATCTGTTATGATAACAACCAAAGCTTTTTAATGGTTTTCATTTCTTTTAAAAACTATATATCATAAATGGACTGAATTCGTTTCTGTTTTTATAAGTCAAATATGATATACTAAAGTATCGAATCAGAAAGACAAACTTATGACCAACGAATTTTTACATTTTGAGAAAATCAGCCGCCAAACCTGGCAGTCCTTGCATCGCAAGACAACCCCTCCCTTGACGGAAGAAGAACTAGACTCCATCAAGAGTTTTAATGACCAAATCAGCCTACAAGATGTGACCGACATCTATCTGCCACTGGTTCACCTTATCCATATCTATAAAAAAGCCAAAGAAGATTTATCCTTCTCAAAAGAAATCTTTCTTCAAAGGGATAGCAAGCCCCAACCTTTTATTATTGGGGTTTCGGGTAGTGTTGCTGTGGGGAAATCGACCACTAGTCGCCTCCTACAAATCCTTCTCTCCCGTACACTTGCCGATGCTACTGTAGAATTGGTGACAACGGATGGCTTTCTCTATCCCAACCAAACTTTAATTGAGCAAGGTATCTTAAATCGCAAAGGTTTTCCAGAGAGCTATGACATGGAAGCCTTGCTGAATTTTCTTGACCGCCTAAAGAATGGGCAGGATGTTGATATTCCAGTCTATTCTCATGAAGTGTATGACATCGTTCCTGGGGAAAAACAACGGGTTAAAGCTGCGGACTTTGTTATTGTTGAAGGCATCAATGTCTTTCAAAATCCTCAAAATGAGCGCCTTTACATCACTGATTTCTTTGATTTCTCCATCTACGTGGATGCTGCTGTCGAGGACATTGAAAGCTGGTATTTAGACCGCTTTTTGAAGCTCCTCAGCTTTGCCCAGAATGATCCTGAAAGCTACTACCACCGTTTTACTCAAATGCCAATGGAAGAAGTAGAATCTTTTGCCCATCAAGTATGGACTACTATCAACCTTACAAATCTACAAAACTATATCGAACCAACAAGAAATCGGGCTGAGGTCATTCTCCACAAGGCTAAAAACCATGAAATTGATGAAATTTACCTAAAAAAATAATTTCCCCTTGTCAAAACCTGAGTTTTCAGATATAATGGTATAGTTAGTAAATATGGAGGTAAGAACATTGGCAAACATTAAATCAGCTATCAAACGCGCTGAATTGAACGTTAAACAAAACGAAAAAAACTCAGCTCAAAAATCAGCTATGCGTACTGCTATCAAAGCTTTCGAAGCAAACCCTTCTGAAGAACTTTTCCGTGCTGCTAGCTCAGCTATCGACAAAGCAGAAACTAAAGGTTTGATTCATAAAAACAAAGCAAGCCGCGATAAAGCTCGTCTTTCAGCTAAACTTGCTAAATAAGAAACAGTCCATAGAGGCTGTTTTTTTGTCCTCTAATAAGAAAAGGTAAAAAATGAAAATAGCAATCATAGGATATTCTGGAGCTGGTAAGTCAACTCTAGCTGAAAAGTTGTCAAACTACTACTCTATCCCAAAACTGCATGTGGATACACTTCAATTTCAACCTGGTTGGCAAGACAGCGACTGCGATTGGATGGAAACTGAGATGAAAAACTTTCTCACTAAGCACGAAGCTTGGGTCATCGACGGCAACTACTCTTGGTGTTGCTATGAAGAAAGAATGAAGGAAGCTGACCAAATCATCTTTCTCAATTTTTCACCATGGACTTGTCTCTTTCGAGCCTTTAAACGGTATCTCACATACCGAGGCAAGGTCAGAGAAAGCATGGCTGCAGGTTGCCCTGAACGCTTTGACTGGGACTTTATCCGATGGATTCTCTGGGATGGGCGGACAAAGAATGCTAAAGAACGTTATCAACGGGTTCAAGAAACCTACCCAGAGAAAGTAATTGTTCTCAGGTCGCAAAAGGAGATGGACTACTTCTTAGAAAATCTCGCGCATAACAAGAAAAACCAACGTGTCTAACGTTGGTTTTTTGCTTTTACCCAATCACACTTCCGTTTGGTACAGCTGGATCAACTGTGAGAAGGGTTAATTTGCCATCATGTTCAGCTGAGAGGATCATGCCTTGGCTGACATATTTTTTCATCATCTTGCGTGGCTTAAGATTGGCAACGATTTGGACTTTCTTGCCGACCAATTCTTGCTCGTTTGGATAGTATTTGGCAATTCCTGAGAGGATTTGACGGTCTTCACCATCACCAGCATCTAGGCGGAATTGGAGCAACTTATCAGAACCTTCCACTTTAGACACTTCTTTGACTTCTGCGACACGAATTTCAATCTTATCGAAGTCTTCAAACTTGATTTCATCCTTGTTTAGTTTGAGTTCGACTTCGTCTGGATTCCATTCTTTTTCGACCGCAGGTTTGTTGCCTTCCATTTGTTCCTTGATATAGGCGATTTCTTCTTCCATGTCCAGACGTGGGAAGATTGGTGTTCCTTTGGCAACAACAGTCACACCAGCAGGGAAGTCTGCCAAGCTCAAGTTTTCAAGACTCGCCACTTCTTCCAAGCCAAGTTGAGTCAAGATTGCGCGACTGGTTTCCATCATAAATGGTTCAATCAAGTGAGCTACGACGCGGAGGCTAGCTGCCAAGTGACTCATGACACTTGCCAATTGGTCACGAAGGGCTTCATCCTTGGACAAGACCCATGGAGCT
This sequence comes from Streptococcus oralis subsp. dentisani, assembly GCF_002096685.1. GTDB lineage: Bacteria > Bacillota > Bacilli > Lactobacillales > Streptococcaceae > Streptococcus > Streptococcus oralis_AD. Next base: position 163,533 of record NZ_NCVA01000041.1, read on the forward strand.
GTCTCATCAATATATTTGTTAGTACGAGAGATAAGCGTCCAGACTGCTTCTAAAGCACGTGGGTAGTCAACTGCATCCATGTGTGTATGGTAATCAGCGATTGATTGTTCTGCAACGTCAGCAAGAGCATGGTCATATTCTGTCACACCTTCTACATAGGCAGGGATTTGTCCATCAAAGTACTTGTTAATCATGGAAACCATACGGTTGAGGAGGTTTCCTAGGTCATTGGCTAATTCATAGTTGATACGGCCTACATAGTCTTCTGGAGTGAAGGTTCCATCTGAACCAACTGGAAGGCTACGCATGAGGTAGTAACGAAGTGGGTCCAGTCCATAACGCTCTACTAGCATTTCAGGGTAAACGACATTTCCTTTAGACTTAGACATCTTACCGTCTTTCATGACAAACCAACCATGGGCAATCAAGCGTTCAGGCAACTTCATATCCAACATCATGAGAAGGATTGGCCAGTAGATTGAGTGGAAACGAAGAATGTCTTTTCCGACCATGTGGAAGACCGTTCCATTCCAGAACTTATCAAAATTACCATGATCATCTTGACCATATCCAAGAGCTGTCGCATAGTTGAGAAGAGCATCAATCCAAACATAGACAACGTGTTTTGGATTGGATGGGACCGGAACTCCCCATGTAAAGGTTGTACGAGAAACCGCTAAGTCTTCCAAACCTGGCTCGATAAAGTTACGCAACATTTCATTGAGGCGACCATCAGGAGTGATAAAGTCTGGATGCGATTTGAAAAATTCAACCAAGCGATCTTGGTATTTACTTAGGCGAAGGAAGTAAGACTCTTCAGAAACCCACTCCACTTCATGTCCTGATGGAGCAATACCGCCCGTTACATTTCCAGCTTCGTCACGGAAAACTTCTGCAAGCTGGCTTTCTGTAAAGAATTCCTCATCTGAGACTGAATACCAACCAGAGTATTCACCCAAGTAGATGTCATCTTGAGCCAAAAGACGTTCAAACACATCAGCTACTACTTTTTCATGGTAGTCATCAGTTGTACGGATGAATTTATCGTATGAGATATCAAGCAATTTCCAGAGTTCTTTGACGCCAACCGCCATCCCATCAACATAAGCTTGTGGTGTGATGCCAGCTTCTTCCGCTTTTTGCTGGATTTTCTGACCATGCTCGTCAAGACCTGTCAGATAAAAGACATCGTAGCCCATGAGGCGTTTGTAACGTGCTAGGACATCACAGGCGATGGTTGTGTAGGCAGAACCGATATGAAGTTTACCAGATGGATAGTAAATCGGTGTTGTAATATAAAAATTCTTTTCAGACATAATTTTTCCTTTCCAGGCAAATGAAACCTGTTTTTCTAACACTTCATTATATCATATTTTTAGTGATTTTCGATAGGAAAATCCATACAAAAACAAGATAGACAAGTGTCCATCTTGTTTATCTTATTCATAGCGAAGGGCTTCGATCGGATCAAGCTTAGACGCTTTATTAGCTGGCAAGACTCCGAAAATCATCCCAACACTGGCCGAAACAGCCAAGCTAAAGAGAGCAATCGGTAGCGAGACACCAATTTCTATTCCTTCCATCATATTTTTTAGCAAGGCCCCTGCTAGTGCGGTCAAGCCTGCTGCACTAACAAGTCCGATAAGACCACCTAATAAGGTCAAAATCATGGACTCAATCAAAAACTGTACCAAGATATTAGCCCGTGTAGCTCCCAATGCTTTACGAAGACCAATCTCACGAGTACGCTCCGTTACAGAAACCAGCATGATATTCATAACCCCAGTCCCTCCCACAAAGAGAGAGATTCCTGCGATAGCACTGATAATAGCGGTCATAAAACCAAAGATTTGCTGAACCTCGGCAAAAGCGGCGGTTTCGTCTACAACCTGATATTCTCCCTGCTGTACTCCTGCAATTTCTGTCATCTTGCGTGCGAGTTCTGGCCCCAAAGTCGGAGTTAGACTCGTATCATTCACACGAAAGACAATATTAGAAATTTCCTCTACATTAAAATTAGCTGCTACAGAAGCATTGGTTGTAATTGGTAAGCCACCTACACCAAACATCTTAGCACTTTTAACAGCAGGACTAGAGTAAACACCAATCACGCGATAGCTATATCCATTGGCTGAAATGATTTGATTGAGTGCTGCCTGAGGCGAGTCAAAAAGACTTTTAGCGAGTTCTTCATCTAGCAAAATCACACTTGCAAAATCTCGGTAGTCTTGTTCTCTCAGATCCCTACCTGCAATAATTTTATTTTCTACAGCAGACATATAAGTAATATTTCCACCTGTCAGACTTGCTCTCTCTACCTTTTTATCCTTATAGGTCAAAGTAACATTTGTACTATTAGTCACATAATAGCCATCTACACCTTTTAGTTTGGCAGCTTCCCTAACCCACGATTCCTGTGTTTTAGGTGGTTCTACGTGAACATCTTCTTTACCAGATAGTGTCAGTGCAGATTGCTTTTGTGTAAAAGAACCGTCCTTACTTTTAATTGGTGAGAAAAACACCTGAATATTTTTCTGAGATTTTGTCATATTTTTATTGACCTGACGAGACATAGAGTCCCCTAAAGCCATGATGACAACTACTGAAGAGACCCCGATGATAATGCCAATCATGGTCAAAAAAGAGCGCATCTTGTGTGCCATAATAGATGAAAAGGCAAATTTCAGATTTTGCATCTTAGTTCTCCTTTCCTTCCAAACGAGCGCTATCAGATGAAATAACCCCATCACGGATTACAATCTGGCGTTTTGCATAGGCTGCAATTTCGGGCTCGTGCGTTACCATAATAATAGTCTTGCCTTCTTCATTTAACTCAACCAAGAGTTCCATGATTTGGCTTCCTGTTTTCGTATCCAAGGCGCCTGTCGGTTCATCAGCTAGGATGATTGAGGGATCGTTAACAAGAGCACGCGCAATGGCCACCCGTTGTTTTTGACCGCCAGACAACTCCGAAGGAAGGTGATGAATACGATCAGTCAACTCTACTTTACTCAGATATTCCTCTGCTAACTTGCGACGTTGGGTAGCTGGAACTCCGGCATAAATCAAGGGTAACTCAACATTTTGAACAGCATCCATCTTTGACAAAAGAAAGAACTGTTGAAAGACAAAACCAATTTGTTGGTTACGTACCTGTGCCAACTGCTTTTCACCTAGACGGGCCACTTCTTGACCTCCTAGATAGTATTCGCCGCTAGTTGGGGTGTCCAGCATTCCGATGGTATTCATCAGAGTAGATTTACCCGAGCCAGATGGTCCCATAATGGCAACAAATTCCCCTTCGCCAATCTCCAAATTAATATTTTTCAAGACCTGCAGTTCCTGTTCACCATTTCGATAGCTCCGGCAGATGTTTTTTAGACTAATTAGTTGTTTCATCAGCCTTCACCTCTTTTCCTTCTTCCAAGGAAGTCGTTGGATTACTGATGACTTTGGTTCCGTCTGTCAAACCAGATGTGATCTCTTGGTTTTCTGCGTCAGCATTTCCTAGGCTAACTTCGATTTTCTTAGCCTTATTCTCTTCGTCAACAACCCAAACGTAATTTTTCCCGTCTTCAGTAATGACACTGGTTAAGGGCACGAGGATTGATTTCTTGTCACTTTTAACCTCAACACTAACGGTGAAACCTGGTCTTAAATCACCGATCTCACTCGTCACTTCAATCGTATAGGGATATTTAGAACCAGTATTCCCCCCAGCTATAGCGTTCGTTCCTTCTCCACTATTTTTAGGGTAAGCTGAAATAAAGCTGATCTTCCCTGTCCAAGTTTTATCTTGGTAAACTTTAGAAGAGAAGGTCACTTCTTGGCCAACAGAAAGGTTGGCAAGATTGTACTCGGAAAGTTCTCCCTTGACTTGTAGATTGTCGTTACTTACTACATGAACCATCACTTGATTTGCAGCAGTTGTGGACTTCGATACATTGCGATTAACTTCCACAACTGTACCTTCTAGCGTACTCAAAACCTTTGTTGCGTCCAATTGGGCCTGCGCCTTTTTAAGTTGCGCCTCTGCATCAGCACGACTATCACGAGCATCACTAATCTGAGAATCAATGGAAGAGACTGAAGAACCCTGTGCTCCATCATCATATTCTTCCGAATCAGCTAGAGCGTTGTTGCGTGATTCCTTCAGGTCATTGATACGACGATCAGCCTTGGCTATGGCACGGTTAGCTGCATCATAAGCAGATTGCGCTTCTGTGCTGTTGTATTTTACGAGCGCTTGTCCTTTGTCAACCTTATCTCCAACAGAAACCAAGATTTCATCCACCTCACCCTTACTTGCATCCAAATAAACATATTGTTCATTTTTTGCGGTGACGGTACCAGATAAAAGAACAGAGGAGGCAACTGTTCCTTCCTTTGCGACTACGAGATGCGATGTGTCATCCTTACCGGCAGCCTGAGAGGGCTGTCTAAATAGCAAAATACCCGCTGCACTGGTTATAATAATACTTGCAGCACCAATAGCTGTGTATAGTTGCCATTTTTTAGTTTTCTTATTCCCCTTCATCACAAAACTCCTATTTTATTTTCAATACAAAGACTATTATAGCAAATTTACCTACTCTAAACAATGATTGTTCAGAGAGAAAAGAGAACAATTCAGGAAACATGCCTTGTTTCCATTTGATTTATGCGAAATTGTACTAGTAACATCATACACCTTATTTCTATATTTAGCAAGTGATTTCTGCTATTTCTTTAGAGCGTAGCAGATTTTTGCATTCAAAAAATAAAAACGATAGAATATGACTATCAAAGCTATAAGGAGTTTTCTATGAGAGAATATGATATAATCGCTATCGGCGGAGGGAGTGGCGGCATTGCCACTATGAATCGAGCTGGTGAACACGGCGCTAAAGCAGCTGTTATCGAAGAGAAAAAATTAGGTGGAACTTGTGTCAACGTTGGCTGTGTTCCTAAGAAAATCATGTGGTATGGAGCGCAAATCGCTGAAAGCTTCTACCACTATGGCCCTGACTATGGTTTTACAAGTTCAGATGTTCAATTTGATTTTGCTAAACTTCGTCAAAATCGTGAAGCCTACATCGACCGTGCCCGCTCGTCTTATGATGGAAGTTTCAAACGCAACGGTGTTGATTTGATTGAAGGTCGTGCTCATTTTGTTGATGCTAACACCGTCAGCGTCAATGGTGAATTGATTCGTGCCAAGCATATCGTGATTGCGACTGGCGCTCGTCCAAGCATCCCAACTATCCCTGGAGCTGAACTCGGTGGTAGCTCAGACGATGTCTTTGCTTGGGAACAACTTCCTGAATCTGTTGCGATTCTTGGTGCTGGCTATATTGCTGTTGAATTAGCTGGTGTTCTCCACGCACTAGGAGTAAAAACGGATTTGTTTGTGCGTCGCGATCGTCCCTTGCGCACTTTTGACAACTACATCGTTGAAGGTCTTGTCAATGAAATGGAAAAAACAGGCCTACCTTTGCACACGCATAAGGTACCCGTCAAGCTCGAAGAAACGGAGGAAGGTATTACCATTCATTTTGAAGACGGTTCTAGTCACACTGCCAGCCAAGTTATCTGGGCTACCGGTCGCCGTCCAAATGTAGACGGTCTGGAGTTAGAAAAAGCTGGCGTCACACTCAACCAACGTGGATTTATCCAAGTGGATGAGTATCAAAATACAGTTGTAGATGGCATCTATGCCCTTGGGGACGTTACTGGAGAGAAAGAACTGACCCCAGTAGCTATCAAGGCAGGACGTACCCTATCTGAGCGCCTCTTCAACGGGAAAACAAATGCCAAGATGGACTACACGACTATCCCTACTGTTGTCTTCTCCCACCCAGCAATCGGAACCGTTGGTTTAACTGAGGATCAAGCTATCAAAGAATACGGCCAAGATAACATTAAAGTCTACAAATCAAGCTTTGCATCTATGTACTCTGCCGTTACAAGCCATCGTCAAGAATCTCGCTTCAAACTCATCACCGCCGGTGCTGACGAAAAAGTTGTTGGCCTTCACGGACTCGGTTACGGAGTAGATGAAATGATTCAAGGATTTGCTGTTGCCATCAAAATGGGAGCGACCAAGGCCGACTTTGATGCTACAGTAGCTATCCACCCAACTGCTTCTGAAGAATTTGTGACCATGCGCTAATTATCGAAAGAGACTTCTTGAGCTCTCTTTTTACATGCAAAATCGGCTGTTACAGGTTTGTTACCTCTTCATAAAAAATAAGTTGACTTTTCCTTCTGAATTAGTATAATAGTTACTATAATTTCGAAAAGAGGTTAACAGTTTTGGAAAAAGCTCATATCTATGCTATCCCTGCTATCGGTGCTGCTCTCATCGCCGTATTGGCACAAATCAGTCTCCCTATCGGTCCTGTCCCCTTCACTCTGCAAAACTTTGCGATCGGTCTGATTGCTACTGTTTTTAGACCCAGAGAAGCTGTTCTATCTGTAGCTCTCTATCTCTTGCTGGGTGCCATTGGTTTACCTGTTTTTGCAGGGGGAGGGGCTGGATTTCACGTTTTAGTCGGCCCAAGTGCAGGTTATCTTTGGTTCGACCTTATCTATGCTGGACTTACATCTTATCTCATCCATCAAAATAGTGGCTACATTCGCATTTTCCTAGCCAACCTCTTGGGTGACTCCCTCGTCTTTGTCGGAGGCATTCTCAGCCTCCACTTCCTAGCTGGTATGCCATTTGATCAGGCACTAGCTGTCGGTGTCCTTCCCTTTATCCTTCCTGATCTTGGTAAGATCATTGCCATTAGTTTCATTGGTCGTCCCCTACTCGAACGATTAAAAAGCCTTCCATATTTTTCAAGATAAAAGAATAGTCCAGAACAATTGTTCTGGACTATTTCCTTTCCAATTACTTCCTAAGAACTAACTGAAAATCAACTCTCATCTAGAGATTATTTATTTTTACGGCTTACAAAGTACAATCCACCAGTCACTGCCATCAAAGCAAGTCCTGCAACTACTGCTACATTAGATGCTTTTTCACCAGTGTTAGGAAGTTGAGGTTTTTGTCCTGGTTTTCCTGGTTCATTTGGTTCACCTGGTGTTGGTTCTTCTGGAACGTATGTATTTGTGATATTGAGGCCTTCTACTTTAGATGAATAACCTTCAACCGGTACTTCTTCTACAGAGTACTTGATTTCTGTATCTTTAGTATCTTTATAACGCTCAAGACCAGTAAACTCATAAGTCCAACCACTTGCTTCTGAAGCTATTGCAGTTTTACCAGTATCTTTACCATCCGCAAGAAGTTTCACAGTGATAGAAGATGGACGAGCGTCTTTATGGTTTTCATCACCTTTCCAGATCTTATGACCTTTTACAGATGTTTTCACTGGTGTGTATTCATTGGTAACTGTGTACTTACCATCTTTGTCAGTAGTAACTGTTGAGGTATATTCTTTCACAGCCACTTCTTTGACAGTGTACTTGATTTCTTGACCATTTTCATACTTAGGAAGTTTTTTCTGAAACTTCAATTTCTTGAACGACTTTATCGCCATTAAGAATTTGAACTTTCACTTTATCTGCACGTTTGCCGCTTTGGTTGTTGTTATCTTTCCAAACCTTAGTTCCTGAAAGGATAACTGTATCTGGTGTGTAATTGTTTGTCACTACTTGACCAGTTACAGAGGCTTTATAGCCAGCTGGTACATCTACTTCATCGATAGAGTAAGTGATTTCTTTACCAGCTTCGTATTGTGGAAGATTTGTGAATGATGCTACCCAAGTGTTAGCGTCTGTCTTATCCTTAGCTGTCAAGGTCAATTTCTTACCTTCAACGGCTACTGGATCCGCATTTCCTACTTTTTTATAAAGTTGAACGGTTACGGACTCAGGACGTTTGCCGTCTTGGTTGTTCGCGTCGTTCCATACTTTTGTTACCTTGTAGTCGATTTCTTTTGGTGCATATTTGTTTGTGATGGTAAAGTCTGTAATAGTTGATTCGTATTCTGCTACGGCTTCTTCTGTTACAGTGTATTTGATTTCTTTACCAGCTTTATATTTTGCTAATTTTTCGAATGTAGCAGTCCAAGTTCCGTCTGTGGCTGCTTGAACTTCTTTTGATGCGACTTTCTGACCGTCTGCTAAAAGATTGATTGTAATCTTAGTTGGACGTTTGCCGTCTTGGTTGTTCGCGTCATCCCAGTTCTTAGTTGCTTTTACATCAACTGTTTCTGGAGAATAGCTATTTGTGATAGTGAATCCTGATGCAGCGCCACCAGCAACGTCAGAAGTATAACCAGTAACACTTACTTCTACTACAGTATACTTGATAGGTGTTCCGCCTTTATCAGCATCAAGGTTTGTGAAGCTTCCAGCCCAACCGTTTGCTTCATTCAATGTAAGTGTTTCACCAGTGTCTTGACCGTCTGCAAGCAATTTAACTGTGATAGAAGATGGACGTTTACCATCTTGGTTGTTAGCATCGTTCCATACTTTCTTCACAGGAACTGCAGTTTTGGCTGGAGTGTATTTGTTTGTAAATACAAGATCTTTTGCTTCTTTTGAAGCAGTTGCTTTCAATTCAGTTGCGCTTACTTTTTCAACAGTTACTTCAACTTCTTGAACTGTCTTATCGTAAGTGATTCCTGTTTCAGTTCCAGCAACTTCAGAGATGGTGTACTTGTGAGTTCCCACCTGGCTCTCATCATATGAGATTGGTGAGAAGGCCACTGTACTGTCTGCGGCGTTTGTCACTGTTTCAACAACAGTTCCATCTTCCTTCTTCAATTCAAAGCTGTATTTACCTGCTTCAAGGTCTTTACCTTCAAGAACTTTCTTAGCTCCAAGAGTTACACTTGTAGCTCCTGCTGGAGTGTAAGTATTCTCGAATGCTTTTTCATCGTCGTAAGAAACAGTTGCTTCAAGGGCACCTTTGCCGTTATCCGCTACAGTTACTGTAGCTGTGATTGTTTTCGTATCGTAGGTGATACCTGTAGCAGTGCCAGCTTTTTCAGCAATCTTGTAAGTGAAAGTTCCAGCTTTATCGAATTCCAAGACTGAGAACTTAACGTTTCCATCTTTGTCATTCTTGACTGTTTCTTTCACATTACCGTCTTGGTCTGTCAAAGTAAACTCAAACTCATCAGCTTTCAACTCACGACCAGTAAGTGTTTTCTTAACTGCAAGAGTAGCTGGAGTTTTTGAAGCTCCGTAGCTGTTGTTGAATTCTTTGTCCGCTGGGTAAGTTACGTTAGCAGTAAGTTTTCCTTCACCATCGTCTGTAACTTCTACTGTGACTTTAACTTCAAGACTATCGTATGTTACACCGTCAATAGTTTGTCCAGCGTTAGTTTCAACGATAGTGTATTTGTAAGTACCAGCTGCAGTGTATTCGATTGGAGCGAATGCCACTTTGCCATCGGCAGTGTTCTTCACTTTTTGAACTTCTGAGCCATCTGCGTCGTTCTTCAATACAAACTCAAACTCATCAGCTTTCAAGGTACGACCTGAAAGAGCTTTTGTTACTTCAATAGGAGCTGAAGTTTTCTCAACAGCGTATGTATTTTCAAAAGTCTTATCATCGTTTTCGTAAGCGACAGCTGCAGACAATTTGCCCTCAGCATCTGCTGTTACAGTAACTGTAACGCCAACAGGGTTGGCATCGTAAGTAACACCTTTTTCAGTTGTGTTCGCTTTTTTCTCAACGATGTGGTAGTTGTATGTACCAGCTTTGTCAAATGTCAATTCAGCAAAGCTGATATTTCCTTCCGCATCATTTGTTACTGTTTCAACAACTTTGTTTGTCTTATCATCGAACAAGTCGAATTCAAACTCTCCAGCTTTCATAGCTCGACCAGTCAATTTTTTAATTGCTTGAATTTGAGCTTTTGTGCTGTTGCGTTTGTTTGAGATTGTTTTGATAACACCTTCTTTACCGACTGTTACCTTAATTGGAGTAGAATCCAATTGGTAACCTTTAGGAGCTTCAACCTCAGTAATGGTGAATTCACCTTTCTTAACATCCTCTTCTGAAAATACTGGCGATTGTGCAATACCATTATCGTCTGTTTCAGTGATTTTTTCGCTAACAGTAGCGCCGTCCGGAGGGGTAATTTTAAATTTTGCTCCTTTTAGACGATCTTGTGTTTTTTCATCTACCTTGTATAGAGTGATTCGATAACCTGTTTCCAGTTGGATAGTACCACCTGATGCAACTGTAGAATTTCCCACTTGCTTCGCAATCGTATCTTGTTGATCATCTCTGGTTGTTAGAACCTTATCATTTCCCTTAACTTCAACATTGTTTTGAACTTTGGTTCCATCCCCAGGAGCGGTCGAATCATAGTGGATTAGATAAGCCGCAGGTTTCCCATTTTTTGTAATAGACTTCGCGTTCAAAATCGTGATTGTGAAATCTGTATACGATTCGTTCCACTTGATTTGGTAATCTGTTCCAGCTTGTAGTACAGTTTTATCTTGTAAGGTGTAAGTTTTATCAAACCATCCAGCAGTAACCGTCAAGGTTTCTGGAATAAACTGCATCGGTGAAAAGTCTGAGTCTGCCCAGTCGTGGATTTCAAGTTTATCATAGGCAGCTTGTTTAGGATTCACACGGACATTCCAATTATGAAGATAATCACCTTTTTTACCAAGTAAAGGAGAATCCCATTTTTCTTTACTGATGGTTCCACTGAATTTGTTAAAGTTTGTTTTACCAATTCCGTCAGAATAATCTATGGCAGCAGCATTTTTAAAGCGAACTTTTTGGCTGATTTCATTTTTAGTTTCAGACTTGTTAAAATTGATAGTCTGTTCTTCTAGTTCTTTCTTTGAACTAAAAGCGACATAGAAGGTACCTTTAACACCTTGAACTTGAGCTCCTCCTTTTTTAGCAAGGTAGTCTTGCAAGTTCTTTAAAGTGATTGTTACCTTTCCACCCTTATTTTCCCCATCAGAAACGACCTTAACATCTCCTACAGCTGTATTCGTTTCCTTGTCTTTAAGCTCAAATGATTCGGCTTTGACTGTTAGTGGAGCTGGCACAGTTAGTGTAAATGTGTCTCCATCATTCAGATTGCCATCATATTGGCTCAAATCGAAATCAGTAGCAAACTTATAGTTTGCATAACTGTGTTTTTGAGGTGATAAATTGTAAACTCCTTTTGAATCAGATTGTAAGAACTTACTATTATCAACCTCCCAGATGCTCACGTTAGTAATAACCTTCGTCAGCTCTTTTGCTTGGACTGCATTTGTCAAAGTAGCAGAACCAAACAGAACTAAAAGTGGCGTTAAAATATAGAGCCACAATTTTTTTAATTTCATAACTTTCCCTTCTAAATCATTAAAATGAACTGATCCATACACCATTTCCTGTCAATAAGTAACACCCCTTTCAACGATATTATCTCTTACATGCTTACTACATGTAACAATTCTTTAGATAAATGGCTAGATCATTTGCAATGTCAAAACAATGTATTCAATTCAATATTTAGCAGAAGTATTACTACTCTTAGTCAGAATGGAAATATAGCAAAATATGACCATTATCTATTATACTATGTATCCTCTCAGGGTCAAGTATTTTGCCTGTTTATTTTTATTTATCAAACAATTTATTTAATGCATATATTTTTTGGTTTCTTGATCTTGAAATTGCAAATTTTATTTATCTCTGGTGAACAATAAAAAGGATATTGAGTCCAAAACTCAACATCCTTTTACTAATTGCCTTTAAAGGCATCGACCATTACCTGAAATTCTTCATTTGAAAGAGTGATTCCTTTGCCCATTTTGGTATGATCAGGGCTCCAAGAACGAATATCAAACTTTGCTGGTGCTCCATTAAAGCTGACTCGGTTTAATTCCTTGGTCCATCCTTTCTCATTTTCAGACAAGGTCAGTAAGTGTTCTTCGATTTCAAATGTAAATTCTGCCATTTTAACTCCTTTACGTGATATGCTTTCTATAGTCTATTCGTAAAATCTTGTAGATTTTACGAAAATTTTATATAATATGATTATATAAGAGGGGAGAAGCCTATGAGATATACATTCAAGCATGTCTTAGATAAGATACAAGACTTTCTCAGTGGACATGATGAACGAGATTATTCTGAAAACGACTCCCTTATTAGCAAAATTGAACAAGCCATCCAGAAAAAGGCGGCTGTTCATGTGATACTTGCTGAGACGAGTTTTACGGGTGATATTGTCAAATATGATACCAGCCGTAAGCAGATTATTGTCAAAAATTTCACTAGAAATGTGACACGTATTATTCGGATTGGTGACATCAGGAGAATCCGTTTTGTCCCTTCTACAGTAGAAAAGGCACAGAAAAGTCTATTTAAGAAAGAGTGAGATGTTCATTGCATCCCACTCTTTTTCTTAACGGATTTGTTCAAAATGAAGGTGAACTGCGATGTGGTCACCGTACCCACTTCTCTCCAAATCACGTTGCAAGCGATAAGAGATATAGTGCTCTGCAATGGTAATGTAACCTGCTCCCAGCAAACGATTTTCAACCATTGATTGAATCATACTGATAGTCGCACGTTCTACTTTTGCTTCTTCTAAGTCCAAGACTACTTTTTTAGTGACTTGAGCTAGGTTTTGACGTAAATCGTCTGTCAAAACATAAACTGTCTGAGCCGCTTTTAGGACAGCTTGGTAAATTTTATCTGGATCAAAGTCGGCAACTTCTCCGTTACGTTTGATTACTTGCATAAGGTTCTCCTTTATTCTTTGTTTTCTTTGATTTCTGCCAGCATCTTTTCTTCTTCTGCTGTCAGTTGGTAGTTTTCTAGCAAGTCAGGTCTGCGCTCGTAGGTTTTCTTTAAGCTCTCATAAAGCCGCCACTGGCGAATCTTCTCATGATGGCCACTCATGAGTACATCTGGTACTACCATGCCTCGATAGTCATAAGGACGTGTGTATTGAGGATATTCGAGCAATCCCGAAGAAAAACTATCGTCTTGGTGACTAGATTCCTTGCCAATCACTTCAGGAATCAAGCGAACCGTAGCATCAATCATGGTCATAGCTGCCAATTCCCCACCAGTCAGGACATAATCTCCTAAGGAAATCTCATCCGTTACCAAGGTCTTGATGCGCTCGTCATACCCTTCATAGTGACCGCAGATAAAGATCAGTTCCTCTTCTTTGGCCAAATCCTCAGCGTACGCTTGATCGAACTGTTTCCCAGCAGGATCGAGAAGAATGACGCGGGGATTTTTCTTTTCAATGGCATCAAAGGCATCGAAAATAGGTTGGGCACGGAGCAACATCCCCTGACCACCTCCGTAAGGCTCATCGTCAACATGACGGGCTTTTTCAGCGTATTCTCTGAAATTATGGTACTGGATATCCAAGAGCCCCTTTTCTCGAGCCTTTCCAACAATCGAGTGTTCCAGTGGAGAAAACATCTCAGGAAAGAGGGTCAAAATATCAATCTTCATCGTCTAATCCTTCTAAGATGTCCACATCGACCCGTTTATTTGGAATATCAACATTAAGAACTACTGGCGGAATGTAAGGCAAGAGTAGGTCGCGTTTTCCTTTTCTCTTGACCACCCAGACATCATTGGCACCTGGTTGTAGAATCTCCTTGATAGTTCCAATCAGGTTGTCTCCCTCGTAAACTTCCAAACCGATAATCTCGTGATAGTAGAATTCTCCATCGTCTAAGTCATTTAGGTCTTCTTCAGCAACCTTGAGACTGTAACCCTTGTATTTTTCAATCGCATTGATATGGTACATGTCTTTGAATTTGATAATGTCAAAGTTCTTCTGTTTACGGTGGCTAGCGATGGTCACTGTTTGAACAAACTGATCTTTTTCATCAAATAAAGCCAGTTCTGCCCCTTTTTTAAAACGTTCCTCAGCAAAATCCGTCACAGACAAGACTCTCATCTCACCCTGTAGCCCCTGCGTATTAACGATTTTTCCAACATTAAAGTAGTTCATCTTGTCTCCTGTATCTATTTCTATCCTTTATTTTATCACGTTCCAGGGATTTTCACAAGTTGGAGAAAATCAGCTATAATCCCAAAATTGCTAGTAGTTTCCTCTTTAATGTTAATTTATATTTGAAAGAAGAAATATTTATATTCCCGTTATACATATTACTATAAAATGTATACTCCCCAATTTGACCTTGACTTGTCTTCCATTTCATTCTTAAACTAGGTATAGTCTCAGGTAAATTTGTATGAATCAATAGGCATGTATAATTTTTTAAATTTTTAACTGTATGTATTTTATCTTGAACGACTAAACTATTACTTTTTGAATCATAGATTAAAGAATAAAATTCTACAATTTCAATATCAACTTCTTTTGGATAAAAAATCAAATGATTATAATGTTTATTATTTTTATTATGTTTAAACTCATAAATATGATGAAATCGCGTATGTAAGGAATCAAATTCGATTGGTTTAATTGTCTGAATTTCGATATTATTAATATAGGCCTTATTCTGGAAACTAATTTTTAAAATTACACCGATAAAAGTCGAAATCTGTATAATTCGCAATAACCAATCGATATACATCGCCCAGTCTATTTTTAAAAAATAGTCAGTGTCCATTATTTCTCAAATCTCCCTCCAAAAAACTTTCCAAATCTCGTTCATGCTGGTACTTAATGGCAGCTTTTTTATCTTTATCAAAGATAGTTTTGGTTAGGTCAATATCGTTGATAGCCGCGATTGCAACCGTGTAGTGAATAATATCAGCCAGTTCTTTGGCTAGTTCCTCATTTGAGTCTTGGACACCCTCTTTTCGACCAGAGCGCCCATTCAAGACCTCGGCTACTTCTCCGACTTCCTCCACTAGCTTGATAAAGAGGCCTTCCTCAGTTCGAGACTGCTGGTAATGTTCGAGTAAGTAGGCTTGTAATTGTCTAAACGTTAAATCTTTCATCTTCTGCTCTCCAAAAAAAAAAGCGAGACATCTGTCCCGCTTTTTTATTTTTCATCGATAACGATTCTTACTTTTTTGTCTTCAGTTGGGACAGAGTAGACAATCGTTCTTATCGCTGAGATAGTGCGACCCTTACGACCGATAACACGACCAACGTCGCTTTGATCAAGATCCAAATGATATTCCAAAAATTCAGGTGTATCTTCAATCTTGATAGTTAAGGCATCTGGTTGTGAAATCAAGGGTTTCACAATCGCAATAATGAGATTTTCAATCGTATCCATCTGTCAACCTACTTTAAACTTATTTTGAGAATTTAGAATCGTGGAATTTTTTCAATACGCCTTCTTTTGAAAGAATGTTGCGTACTGTATCTGAAGGTTGAGCTCCATCAGCCAACCATGCAAGAACGCGGTCTTCTTTCAAAGTCACTTGGTTTTCAGCAACAAGTGGGTTGTAAGTTCCAACTGTTTCGATGAAACGTCCGTCACGTGGTGAACGTGAGTCTGCTACGTTGATACGGTAGAAAGGTTTTTTCTTAGAACCCATACGAGTCAAACGGATTTTAACTGCCATTTTTTAATGTCTCTTTTCTTATTTTTTATTTCGGTGAAATAGCTGAGCTATTTAACACATGTTCTATTATAGCAGATTTCTGACAGGTGTCAAGAAAAAAACTTGACAGAGTTTTATTTTTTTAACTACTTGAAATTTTTAGTAAAATCATTAACATTTGAAATCACCTCCCTTTTAGGGTACAATGATAGAAATGAATTTTTGAGAGGAAAACAATGAAAAAACTAGCAACTCTTCTTTTACTATCATCTATTGCCCTTGCTGGATGTACTAGTATCCAACGTGGTCTCCGTGGTGATGACTATGTCGACTCTAGTATCTCAGCTGAAGAAAGCTCAAAAGCAGCTGCTCAGGCTACCAAAGATTTGAATGATGCTTTAACAAATGAAAATGCCAACTTCCCTCAACTTTCTAAAGAAGTTGCCGAAGATGAAGCTGAGGTCATTCTCCATACAAATCAAGGCGATGTACGCATCAAACTCTTTCCAAAATTAGCACCATTAGCAGTTGAAAACTTCCTTACTCACGCTAAGGATGGCTACTATAACGGCATCACCTTCCACCGTGTTATCGATGGCTTTATGGTCCAAACTGGAGATCCTAAGGGAGATGGTACAGGTGGCCAATCCATCTGGCATGATAAGGATAAAACGAAGGATAAGGGAACTGGTTTCAAAAACGAAATTTCTCCCTACCTATACAATATCCGCGGAGCCCTTGCTATGGCTAACACTGGTCAACCAAACACCAACGGTAGCCAGTTCTTCATCAACCAAAACTCAACAGATATTTCTGCGAAACTCCCTACTAGCAAGTATCCAAAGAAAATCATCGAAGCTTATAAAGAGGGGGGAAATCCTAGCCTAGATGGCAAACATCCTGTATTTGGTCAAGTCATCGATGGCATGGATGTTGTCGACAAGATTGCCAAGGCTGAAAAAGATGAAAAAGACAAACCAACGTCTGCTATTACTATCGATAGCATCGAAGTAGTGAAGGATTATGATTTTAAATCCTAAATAACCTAAAAATACAGTATCCGCATTCGATACTGTATTTCTTTTTCCCTCATTTTTAAGTTAGCTTGTTAAAGTCCCATATTTGGTCCATCCAGCCTTCATAAAAGTCTGGTTCGTGGCAGACCATAAGAATGCTTCCCTTGTATTCTTTAAGCGCCCGTTTGAGTTCGTCCTTAGCATCCACATCTAGGTGGTTGGTCGGCTCGTCAAGTACTAAAACGTTGTTTTCACGGTTCATTAAGAGACAGAAACGCACCTTGGCCTGTTCTCCACCCGACAAAACCTGAATTTGGCTTTCGATATGCTTAGTTGTCAAACCACAACGGGCAAGGGCTGCACGGACCTCTGCTTGATTAAGGGCAGGAAAGGCATTCCAGACAGCTTCAAGAGGTGTTTGACGATTTCCACCTTCTACTTCCTGTTCAAAGTAACCAAGTTCTAGGTAGTCACCGCGTTCAACTTCCCCAGCGATTGGCGAAATAATGCCCAAGAGAGACTTCAAGAGAGTTGTTTTCCCGATACCATTTGCCCCAATAATGGCAACCTTTTGATTGCGTTCAAAGGTGAGGTTTAAGGGCTTGGTAAGAGGACGGTCATAACCAATCTGCAAGTCCTTTGCTTGGAAGATAAAACGCCCAGGGGTGCGAGCTGGTTTAAAATCAAAGAATGGTTTTGGCTTCTCACTTTGAAGTTCGATGATGTCCATCTTGTCCAGTTTCTTTTGACGGGACATGGCCATATTACGCGTTGCGACACGCGCTTTGTTTCGAGCGACAAAATCCTTGAGATCTGCAATCTCTTTCTGTTGACGTTCATAGGCCGCTTCTAACTGAGATTTCTTCATAGCATAGACTTCTTGAAACTGGTAGTAGTCACCAGAATAGCGAGTCAATTGTTGATTTTCAACATGATAGACGATATTGATTACGTCGTTGAGGAAAGGAATATCATGCGAAATAAGGACAAAGGCATTCTCATAGTTTTGAAGATAACGCTTGAGCCAGTCAATGTGTTCAGCATCCAAGTAGTTGGTTGGCTCGTCAAGCAACAAAATATCTGGTTTTTCAAGGAGAAGTTTAGCCAAAAGGACCTTGGTTCTTTGTCCACCTGATAATGCTGTTACATCCGTATCCATGCCATAGTCCATGACACCGAGAGCACGCGCTACTTCATCAATCTTAGCATCCAAAGTATAGAAGTCACGACTCTCCAAACGGTCTTGGAGTTCGCCAACTTCTTCCATAAGCGCATCGATATCGGCTCCGTCTTCCGCCATCTCCATATAGAGGTCATTGATACGTGCTTCTGCTTTAAATAGCTCATCAAAGGCCGTACGGAGCACATCACGAACAGTTTGACCTTCCTTTAGCACAGCGTGCTGGTCCAGATAGCCAGCAGTCACATATTTGGACCACTCCACCTTCCCTTCATCTGGCAACATCTTACCAGTCACGATGCTCATAAAGGTTGATTTTCCCTCACCATTGGCACCGACTAAACCGATGTGTTCTCCCTTGAGGAGACGGAAAGACACATCTTCAAAAATTGCACGGTCACCAAAACCGTGACTCAGATTTTTAACTTCTAAAATACTCATTCTAATTCCTTATCTTGTTTTTATGCAATCCTTTATAGAGGAGCCAAGCCAGATAGCCTCCCAAGGTGTTGGTCCACAAATCATCAATCTCAAAGACGCGATTAAAATCAAAGAAAAAGTCTAAGACCAGTTGCGTACACTCAATTCCCAGACTCAGTAAAAAACTGAGAAGGAGGATTTTTTTCGTTTGCCGCAAGTTTGGACAGAGATAGATTAGTTGAAAGACCAGAGGGAAAAGCAAGAAAACATTTAAAATGTTCTGCAAAAAGATCCAAAGGACTTGTCCCAAACTGGTCACTTCACCCAGATTCCAAAGGGAGTTTAAGGGAGTTAAAAGAAAAACCAGGCGTCCAAAAGTTTGAATACCTGGAGTTTCCACTCCTGCAGGAAGTTGAGGCTGGGGAGTGAAGCAAAAACAGACAATGCATAGGCTATAAACAGCCACTCCCAATCTTAAGGTTAATTCTCTTTTTTTAGTCATTTTATGGATTTACCGCTGCGACTGCCTTCTGGCGGTCACGTTTCATTGTATTGGAACGCAATTGTCCACAAGCCGCATCAATATCTGTACCATGCTCTTGACGGACGACACAATTAATCCCTTTTTTCTTGAGGGTATCATAGAAGGCCATCACCCGCTCTTTAGGACTACGGCTATATTGGTCATGTTCACTAACAGGGTTATAAGGAATCAAGTTTACATAAGATAATTTCTTGATGTTCTTTAGCAATTCAGCCAACTCCAAGGCTTGTTCAACTCCATCATTGACTTCATTCAGCATGATGTATTCAAAGGTCACACGGCGATTGGTTGTCTCGATATAGTACTCAATAGCAGCAAAGAGCTTTTCAATCGGAAAGGCACGGTTAATTTTCATGATGCTTGAGCGCAATTCATTATTGGGTGCGTGAAGGGAAACAGCCAGATTAACCTGTACACCTTCATTAGCAAAGTCACGAATTTTATGGGCCAAACCTGAGGTTGAAACTGTGATGTGACGAGCACCGATAGCCATCCCCTTGTCATCATTGATGGTACGGACGAAATTCAAGACATTGTTGTAGTTATCAAATGGTTCACCAATTCCCATGACAACGATATGACTAACACGCTCGTCCTGACCACGCTCATCAAAATATTTCTGAACCAGCATGATCTGCGCTACAATTTCACCGTTATTAAGGTCGCGTTGCTTCTTAATCAAACCAGAGGCACAGAAGGTACAGCCGATATTGCAGCCGACCTGAGTGGTCACACAGACTGACAGTCCGTAGTGTTGACGCATCAGTACTGTCTCAATCAACATGCCATCTGGCAACTCGAAAAGATACTTAACAGTACCGTCAGCCGACTCTTGCACGATGCGTTGTTTCAATGGATTTACCACAAACTGCTCATTGAGCTTAGCAATCAAATCCTTGGAAAGATTGGTCATTTCTTCAAATGACTGGACACGTTTACGGTAAAGCCATTCCCAGATTTGATCTGCTCGGAATTTCTTTTCTCCTTGTTCTAATACCCATTCTTGCATGGTTTGACGTGTTAAACTATAAATAGACGGTTTCATCTCTTCTCCTTATTCTCTATCTATTTCTGACGAATGACAAAATGGCGCTGTCCCTTGTCCTCTTTCTGAGACTTTTGGTCCTTATGACGACGTCTATTTCTCTTATCCGCATTTGGTTTTCTCTTGTTTTGCGAAGGTTTCTTTCCTCTTCTAGGAAGGTTTTCCTCTTCCTTTTTACGCATTTTCTTGTCAAATGACGCACGCTTAGGTGCTTGGTTTTCTAGGACAAAATAAGCACAACCATAACTACAGTACTCCAAAAGATAATCTTGTAAGCGACTGATTTTTTCAATTTTTTCCTCTGTTCGATCGTCTTTGTAAAAACCGCGTAGGCGAAGCTGTTCATTGCTCCAGTCTCCCACGACATAATCAAACTTGGTCAACACTTCTGAAAAGCGTTGATTAAAGACTGTCACATCGAAAGCATCCTTGATATTTTCAACCAAGGTAAAAGCAATCCCTTCAGTCTCAACCTTATCCCCATTTACCTGAAATTCTGGGCCAGGAAACTTGTTATAATTGTATAATTCAGGTGCAATTTCTTTACGCATAGTCTTCCTTTTCCACGATTACTTAACACTCTATTTTACCATATTTTCTAGCAGTTAGCACGTTTCTCATAAAAATGAAAAAAGTCTGACGATTCTGTCAGACTTCTGCCTTATAAACCAAAAAAGAGAAGATTGACTCTTCCCTCTATATTTTTATTTAGCTGCTGCGTAAAGCTCATCTACTTTGTTCCAGTTAATCACTGAGAAGAAAGCTTTGATGTAGTCAGGACGAACGTTACGGTATTTCACGTAGTAAGCATGTTCCCAAACGTCCAAGCCCAAGATTGGTTTTTTACCTTCTGAGATTGGTGTGTCTTGGTTTGCTGTTGAAGTCACTTCAAGATTCCCTTCTTTGTTGACAACCAACCAAGCCCATCCAGAACCAAAGCGAGTTGTAGCTGCTGCTGTAAAGGCTGCTTGGAACTCTTCAAATGAACCAAAAGTTGCATCGATTGCTGCTGCAAGTTCTGCTGATGGAGCTATTTTCTCAGGAGTCATCAATTCCCAGAAAAGAGCGTGGTTCAAGTGTCCACCACCATTGTTGATAAGTGCTTGACGGATATCAGCTGGGATAGAGTCTACATCGGCAAGCAAAGCTTCAAGGTCTTCACCGATTTCAGGGTGTTTTTCAAGAGCCGCATTTGCATTGTTGACATAAGTTTGGTGGTGTTTGTCATGGTGCAAGTGCATTGTTTCTGCATCGATGTATGGTTCCAAAGCATCGTATGCGTATGGAAGGTCTGGTAAGATAATAGCCATCTGTAATACCTCTTTTTCTTTCTATATGAAAATGATAACGCAATCATCCTCTTTTTTCAAGTTTTTTGCTCAATTTGCTTCTGCCGCGATCTGCAAAAGTGCCTTTTCAAACAAGTAACTTTTTTCATAGACACCTGTCTTAATCTGGTAGTCTGTTTCAATCAAATAAGAAATCGCTCGCTTGAGAAAGGCCAAGGAAATCCCTCTAGAATCTCTCAATGCAAACTTGATTTGATAAGGATTAGGATTGCGCCCCAAGTAAGTTCCCAGACTGCTTGCGATCTGCGATTCCGTCTGACCAGTATCTGATAAAATCTTCACTTGGGTAAAGGTACGAAGCTGTCCTAACATGACAGCTATGAGCTTGATTTCGTCTTCCCCTTGCAAGGTCAAGTCTCTAACCAAGTCGCGCGCCTGGTCGATCTTTTTGCCCAAGATAAGCTGAGTCAAATCAAAAATATTGTCCTGCAGGGTCTTTGGAATAGCCTCGACAATGTCCTTCTCCTCAATCACGCCGTCTGATTTATAAGACTGTAAAAAAAGGAGGTTTTTCTGGATTTCACTAAATTGAAAACCAGATTTGAGAAGTAGATTTTCAAAGGATTGCCCCACAAACTGCAGACCTTGTGTCTGACTCCATTTTTGGAAATACTGGCGCAGTTCTTGTTCCTTGGGTTCAATAGCATCAAATACAGTCGCATCTCGTTTGAGCAATTTGACCAGCCGTCTTTTACTATCTAACTTTCCTTCAGCAAAAATCAACAACTTGGTTGTTGGCGAAGGGTTATCAAGGTATGCCTCAAACGAATTGAGCTCATCATCTGTTAAAAAGCGTTTCTTAGCTGTTGTGATATCGACAAAATGGTCTAATATCACGATTTTTTCATCCGCAAAGAAAGGGAGACTGACCAGCTCCAACTCTAAGTCTTTATAAGCTACTTCTTTCATATCAAAGTAAGCAAAGTTAAGATCAGCGGGATCATAACCAATCTGTTTCAGCACTTGACTCTTCATAACTTCAAACTGACCCTGGTCTGTCCCTGTGAATAGGCTCAGGCTAGATAAATTTGATAAAGTCAACTTTTGACTGTCTTCTATGGCTATCATCTTCTCTCCTTTCTTCTGATTTTTCTATTTAATTTAGCCAATATAGCGCAATTTCCCACGGAAATCTTCTAGGCTCTCATACCCTTTTTCCACCATAATAGCTTTCAATTCATTGGTAATGCGCTCAAAAGCTCCAACGCCTTCCTTGTGGAGCGTCGTTCCTACTTGCACCATACTTGCACCACAGAGGATATGTTCAAAGGCATCACGACCCGTTAGAACACCACCCGTTCCGATGATTTGGATTTGAGGATTTAAACGTTGGTAAAAGGCGTGTACATTCGCTAGAGCAGTTGGTTTGATATACTCTCCACCAATCCCCCCAAAACCATTTTTAGGACGAATCACGACCGACTCGTCTTCTATATAAAGGCCGTTTCCGATAGAGTTAACACAGTTGACAAACTTGAGCGGGTACTTGTTGAAAATAGCTGCCGCTTGATCAAAGTGAACAATATCAAAATATGGTGGCAATTTGATCCCAAGAGGTTTGGTAAAGTAGGCAAATACCTCTGACAAAATCCGGTCTGTTGTCTCAAAATCATAGGCAATCTGAGGTTTTCCTGGAACATTTGGGCAAGAGAGATTAAGCTCTGTCAGTCCTTTAAACTCACTCTCTTGAACTTTTTTCAAGATGGTATGTGTTTCTTCTGGAGACATGCCAACTAAAGATAGAAAGAAAGTACGGTTTGGCTCTTTTTCCTGCAAGTCCAAAAGATAGTCCAAATAATAGTCTAAGCCATTATTTGGCAAACCCATAGAATTGATGGAGCCAAGTGGAACATCCTGGTAACGTGGTTCAGGATTTCCCTGACGAAAGTCCAAGGTCGCAGTCTTCGTAACAAAAGTACCCGCCGCTGAGTTTTTGACCCCTTCAAGTTCCTCTACCGTCATACAAGCCACACCCGCTGCATTCATCAAGCAATTATCAAACTCAAAGCCAGCTATTTGTGTTTTTGTTGATACCATGATTCTAATCCTCCAGATTCCTTTTATTTTTAATATTATACCATACTTTAAGATTTTCTCTTTGAGAAACTAATTTCTATATAAAACGTTCGGTTTTGTAAATTGAAAGAATTTTTTGAAAATTTCTGTTTTTTTCTTTACACTCAAAAAAAATTCTGCTATAATGGCTCATGTAATAAAATATAACAACAAAAAGGAGAACGATATGACATCTGCTAAAGACTATATCCAAAGCGTGTTTGCAACTGTGAAAGCTCGTAACGGGCATGAGGCTGAATTTCTCCAGGCGGTTGAAGAATTCTTCAGCACTTTGGAACCTGTATTTGAAAAACATCCCGAGTATATCGAAGAAAACATCTTGGCACGCATCACTGAGCCTGAGCGCGTGATTTCTTTCCGTGTTCCTTGGGTTGACCGTGAAGGTAAAGTCCAAGTGAACCGTGGTTACCGTGTTCAATTCAACTCAGCTGTTGGACCATATAAAGGCGGACTTCGTTTCCACCCAACTGTAAACCAAGGGATCTTGAAATTCCTTGGCTTCGAACAAATCTTTAAAAACGTCTTAACTGGACTTCCAATCGGTGGAGGTAAAGGTGGATCAGACTTCGATCCTAAAGGTAAGACTGATGCTGAAGTGATGCGCTTCTGCCAAAGCTTCATGACTGAATTGCAAAAATACATCGGACCATCACTTGACGTACCTGCTGGTGATATCGGTGTTGGAGGACGTGAAATTGGTTACCTTTACGGACAATACAAACGTCTTAACCAATTTGATGCGGGTGTCTTGACTGGTAAACCTCTTGGATTTGGTGGTAGCTTGATTCGTCCAGAAGCAACTGGTTATGGATTGGTTTACTACACTGAAGAAATGCTCAAAGCTAATGGTAACAGTTTTGCTGGTAAGAAAGTGGTAATTTCAGGTTCTGGTAACGTAGCTCAATATGCTCTTCAAAAAGCGACTGAACTTGGCGCTACTGTTATCTCTGTATCTGACTCAAACGGTTATGTCATCGACGAAAACGGAATTGACTTTGATCTTTTGGTTGATGTTAAAGAAAAACGCCGTGCTCGTTTGACTGAGTATGCAGCTGAGAAAGCAACTGCTACTTACCATGAAGGTTCTGTATGGACTTACGCTGGAAACTACGACATCGCTCTTCCATGTGCGACTCAAAACGAAATCAACGGCGACGCAGCTAAACGTTTGGTTGCTCAAGGCGTTATCTGTGTATCTGAAGGTGCTAACATGCCTAGTGACCTTGATGCGATTAAAGTCTACAAAGAAAACGGAATCCTTTACGGACCTGCCAAAGCTGCTAACGCTGGTGGTGTAGCTGTATCAGCGCTTGAAATGAGCCAAAACAGCCTTCGCCTCTCATGGACCCGTGAAGAAGTTGACGGCCGCCTCAAAGACATCATGACAAACATCTTCAACACAGCTAAAACAACTGCTGAAACATACGGTCTTGGTACTGACTACCTTGCAGGAGCTAATATTGCTGCCTTTGAAAATGTAGCAAACGCTATGATTGCACAAGGTATTGTTTAATTAGTCGATACATCCTATCGGAGGACAAATGATGAACTTACGGCCGATGGAAGTGAGAGACAATCCAGCTGTAGCGCAACTCATTCGAGCTAGCCTAGAAGAATTCGGGCTTGACAAACCAGGAACTGTCTACTTTGATTCTCATCTAGATCATTTGGCCGACTACTATCAACAGCAAGAGAGAGCAGCTTACTTTATTCTGGAAGATGAAGGTCAGCTGGTTGGCTGTGGTGGCTTTGCACCTGGTGTCTGATAAGATTGCTGAATTACAAAAACTGTATGTCACTAAAAATAGCCGTGGCAAAGGTTATTCCAGCAGGTTGATAAAGCGGATATTCCAGGAAGCCCGTCTAGCAGGTTATGAACAGCTTTATCTAGAGACCTCTACTAAACTGGCTACGGCCGTGTCCATCTATCAGCACTATGGTTTTACAGCATTGCAAGAACCACTTTCTAACGCCGCTGGCCACCCTGCTATGAATATCTGGATGATAAAATTCCTCTTATCAGATGAATAGATATTAGTATACTCTGGTCGTCTCGAGGACATCCTGACCAAGAACCACAACACAGCTAAAACAACTTTTAACAATGTAGCCAAGGCTATGATAGTAAAGGTATTGTTTCAATTTATTTTTCAATTCCCAATCACTCTGATTGGGGATTTTTATATTGGTTTTAAAAAAGCCCACTATTTCTAATAGTAAGCTTAAAAATCAAAATTCACTTTACTTCTACTAAGGCAAAAGACAGGCATTCAACAATTTCATTTACTGCTTCATCTATGTCTAGGACCTCATTATTATTCAACATCATTGGAAGAGCATAAGAAAGACTCAAAGCTAAAATATAGCGAACAATTCTTTCATTTGACCAATCTCGGATAACACCTTTTTCTTTAAACTGATTCAGAACTGGACTAATTGGCCTAATGATAGAGTGAATAATAACATTCCCTAACTGGTCAGAAATAGTTTTATCAATAAAAGAACGACTCAAGAGAATTTTAACTTGCATTTGATTCTTCTGAATGAAAACTAGTCTATCTCGAACAATGCTTCTCAAAAATAGCGGAAAAGACTCTTGGTTTGCTGTAAATTTCTTCTCAGAAAAATCAGCAATCACATCTGGAATAACCTGTTCTAGAAAAGTAGATAAAATGGCTTCTAAAATACCTTCCTTTGTTTTAAAGTAACTAAAAACAGTTCCTTCTGACACTCCAGCTCGTTCGGCAATAAGGCTGGACGTTGTATTTTCAAACCCAATTTCTGAGAATAATTTTAAGCTTGATAATAATACTCGACGTTGTTTCAAGCTCAAGTTGCTAGCTTCTAACGTCTGAGCATACTTTTGTTCTAAACTTTCCATCGCTAGCACCTCTATTCTAATCTCTTACTTTTACGACTTTTTTGCCTCGACTGTGTCCCATTTTCAGACTTCGATAGGCTTCTCTAACTGACTTTAGAGAAAAGTTATACACTTGATCAATTTTCAGCTGAACCTTCCCGTCTGAGACCATTTCAGCTAAAGTTCTAAAATCATCGTATGTGGAATGTCTCGGACCAGTAAACTGAGCACCTTTTATCATAACATAGGGTGAAGGTACTAATGTCCCAATAGCTGTCCCTTTCAAGCCTAAACTAAAAGCCAATCTAACATAATCAGATCCATAGCAATCCAAAAATTTTGTAATAGGCGTTGTACTAGCTGATAGAAGAGCCTTCTTGATATTCTCTTCGTAACTTACTGGTATGGCACCTAAAGACTTCAGATACTCTGCATTTTTCTTACTTGCTATTCCGATCACTGTCGCCCCCTTAGCAACTGCATACTGTACTGCAATACTTCCAATACCTCCTGCTGCAGCTGAAATAACAACAGTATCTCTTGAATTTAAACCGATTCTTCTAAAAGCCCCACCCACAGTTAGAGAAGCTACTCCCATAGTAGCTGCGTGAGTCATGTCGATCATCTCTGGCTTCAACACAATTTCTGATTCATTGACACAAATTTCTGTTGCCAAAGCTCCCCTCTTGGTGCCTAATCCAGGGTCACTGATCATTGTTCCAAAAACCTTATCCCCTACTGCAAACCGACTTACTCCTTCACCAACTTCTGTGATAACTCCAGCAAAATCCCGACCAATACCTCTTGGAAAAAGAGATGCTTTTGACTCAAACCAACGACTTGGCCTCCTTAGTTTCGTCATAAAAGATAGAAAACGAAGTGGCTTTGCACCCTCAAAAGTTTTATAATCAATAGGATTTAAACCAACTGCATAAACTTCTACCCTAACTTGATTCACTTTCAAAGAATCAGATTTAATGTTCACTAAATCTAACACTTCTTCATCACCGAAACGACTATATTGTATTGCTTGAACAACCATTGTATGAACTCCTTTACACATCTACATAATTGAGTGAGCGCTCAATCATTTTTCTCGATTATACACTTATTCTTCATAGATTTCAACTATACTGTTTCCAAAACTTTTAACTAAGTTAGCTGCTCATGATAAAAATAGAGCTATTTTCCCTTATGAAAGATTATCAAACTAGAACTCAAAGAAATCCGACTGCTTATAAAAGCAGCCAGATTTTTATATATCTAATTTTTCAAAAAATTTGCCTGTTGACTGCTTTTCTTTTAACTTCTCCAGCAGCTCATTTTCCAGAAAAGGACTTAGTTCATCAAATTCTTGGCAAACCTTAAAAACCGTCTCTCTATCCATCTGACCATAAGCTAATTCGTAATAGTCCTTATTATGATGCCAGTTCTGGTCATAGTTGACGTCTGTACGTTGGTAGTAAACAATGTTTTGCTTCGGAGTCAGATAAAGCTTCTGCGTCAGAATGCTTTTCTGATCTTTGGACAGCTTGCTACGACTGAAAATCTTAACACCTTGAAAAATCTTGTGCTCATGAATACCTTGATTTGTGACTTTCAATTCAACTCTTTTATAGTACATATAGTCACCTCCAGAAATTACTTTCATTATATCAGATTCTGGCAGATTATCAAGCCAAAGTGTCATTTCCAAAAGTCTTTAGTCGCCTCTAAAATCTGTTCCGTTGGTGTCACAGTTGCTTCAATAATAGTCTTGCCAGTCTTTTTCAGATAGGCTTGTATCAGATGATAACCATAAGCATAGCCTGCAGCATAGGGCATTCCAACCGGTATTTGACCTTGAATCTCAGCAATTTCATCACCGTAAAGATAAGGAGCCATTTCCGCCATACCCGTTAGCTGAAGCTGACTTGAGATGATGGGCTTAATCTTTTCTAACTGCTCGGAACTAGTTGAAGTGACCCAAGGCCCGATGAGCTCTTTTCCATAGAGCTCAGCAGCAAAAGACTCTGCCAATCCTTCACTGACTACCCAGTCGGCTAGTGTCGTCTGCTGGTTCCATTTGATAAATTGGAAGCGGACATTGTGGTTGCACTCGTGGGCCAACGCAGCCTGCACACGTGGTAAAGTATAGTCATTCGGCAGCAGACTAAGCATGAGGTAGCCTGAAATTCCGCCATCTCCGCTGTATCCCTTATTAAGCTGTAGCATAGGTTTTTCTGGATTGCCCAGTAAAATAGTAAAATGGTAATCCTCAACCTCTAAGTCATAGCCAGCTTGCTTAAAAAGACCGATACTCCTTTTAATGGTATCTTGGCAGTCTTGCCAGAGTTGATAAGAGCTCAGAGCGTCAATAGATGGTCTATCTTTTTCTGAGAGAGTTGAGGGTAACTGATTCATAAAACCAAGTAGAAAAAGAGCATCAAATCCTCCAGGATACTTTGCTTTCAGAGGAATGTGTTGCGTTTGGTATTTCGTATCAGAAGGTGCTAACATGCCTAGTGACCTTGACGCGATTAAAGTCTACAAAGAAAACGGAATCCTTTACGGACCTGCCAAAGCTGCCAACGCTGGTGGTGTAGCTGTATCAGCGCTTGAAATGAGCCAAAACAGCCTTCGCCTTTCATGGACACGTGAAGAAGTTGATGGACGTCTCAAAGATATCATGACCAACATCTTTAACACAGCTAAAATAACTGCTGAAACATACGGTCTTGGTACAGACTACCTTGCAGGTGCCAATATCGCTGCCTTCGAAAACGTAGCCAACGCTATGATTGCACAAGGTATTGTCTAAGAAATATGCTAAAAACCTCAATCAAAACGATCGAGGTTTTTTTGAAGCTTCATCTTCTATCAAAACTTCTTCTTCCATAGCATTTTTTATTTTTTTGCCCAAAGATAATAACGTTTCTACATCAGAGGGTTTGCTTGTCCCGAGAGGATTCCAAGTAGAAGATGATAAATTTTCATATTCCTTAGACCGAACTCGAAATTTAATGTTATCCCCCTTGGTGTCTATGTCTACATTTAAGGCTCTCGCCCTCAGTTTAGGCTCCTTATTTTTTATCCTACAGAAAATAACTTCTCCTGATACAATCTCCTTTCCATTACACCAAATCCTAATATTTCTTCCAGATAATTCTACGACAAAATTCTTCACTAGACTACCTTGTATTTTTTTAATTAAAAGAAAACTAATACCAAAAAATACTAATACTATCATATAAAGAAAAAGAGGTTGTGATTTAAAAAAATCATTCAGTTTTAAATAGAATATAGCCAACTGTATTCCCAATACAGGAAGCATGAGGAACATGGGAAAAAGGATACCAATTATTATATCTGATTTTGCTGTTGTCGCTGTAAATTCATATCTTTCCATCAATATCACCTTTATAACATTTCCTTTTTATAGGACATTAATCCCATACTAAGACGGATGCATCAGGGAGTTCAATCTCCCTTTCCCCTAGCAAAGATAAATTTTGAACTATTCTAAGGATATTGTACCACTATTTCTGCAAAAAATACCTTAGCAAACATAATCTCCTTCCACAGATACATCATCGCTTTATCGAGCGTTGGAGTTTGATTGACATGGTTCTCTAATCAAACTCCAGAA
This sequence comes from Streptococcus oralis subsp. dentisani, assembly GCF_002096685.1. Lineage (GTDB taxonomy): Bacteria > Bacillota > Bacilli > Lactobacillales > Streptococcaceae > Streptococcus > Streptococcus oralis_AD. Next base: position 193,105 of record NZ_NCVA01000041.1, read on the forward strand.
CTTTATGATGAAAATCTTATGGAACAACTGGAGACACTTTATAAATTTTCTCTTTTCAATTATAAAAAAAACCGCTAATCCTAAGAATAGCGGTTTTATATGTTTTTTAAGCTACTAATGTAGTTGCTCTATTATTTAAGAGTAACTGAAGCTCCAGCTTCTTCCAATTTAGCTTTGATTTCTTCAGCTTCTGCAGTTGGAACGCCTTCTTTGATGACACCTGGTGCACCATCAACAAGTTCTTTAGCTTCTTTAAGTCCAAGACCAGTGATTTCACGTACAGCTTTGATAACGCCAACTTTTTTGTCACCAGCAGCTGTCAATTCAACGTCAAATGAATCTTTAGCAGCACCAGCGTCAGCAGCACCAGCTGCAGCTACAGCTACAGGAGCAGCTGCAGTTACACCAAATTCTTCTTCGATAGCTTTTACAAGGTCGTTCAATTCAAGGATTGAAGCTTCTTTAATTTCAGCAATAATGTTTTCAATGTTCAATGCCATTGTTATTTCCTCCAAATAAGTTTTTAATTATAATAGTTTTTTCGTAGCTAGGCTACGCTGCGTAGCTTAGGATTAAGCTGCGTCTTCTTTGTTGTCTGCAACCGCTTTGACTGCAAGAGCAACGTTGCGCACTGGCGCTTGAAGTACAGAAAGGAGCATAGAAAGAAGTCCTTCGCGGTTTGGAAGAGTTGCAAGAGCAACGATTTCTTCTTTAGATGCGACAGCGCCTTCGATTGCACCACCTTTGATTTCAAGTGCTTCAGCGTTTTTAGCAAAATCGTTCAAGATTTTCGCTGGTGCGATAACATCTTCGTTAGAAAATGCTACTGCAGATGGTCCAACAAATACTGATGCAAGATCTTCAAGACCAGCTTTTTCAGCTGCACGACGCAAGATTGAGTTTTTAATGACTTTATACTCAACTTCGCTTCCACGAAGCTCACGACGAAGAACTGTATCTTGCTCAACTGTCAAACCACGAGCGTCTACCACGACGATAGATGCAGCAGCTTTCATTTTTTCAGCTACTACGTCAACTAGTTCCGCTTTTTTAGCAATAATTGCTTCACTCATTAGTGTGTTCACCTCCGTAATTATTTTGCTTGGGATATTTTTCCAAAAGAAAAACGCGCCCAAACCTAGACACGAAAGTACAATACGCTTCTTTTTACATGATACGTTTTGTCCTCGGTAGGATACTTATGAGTCGAGCTCCCCTACTGTCTTAGGCAGTTTTTTCAAACCGTATATAAGTATAGCATAGACAAAAAGAGAATGCAAGATTTTTGCAAACTTTTTTTGAAATTTTTTTAAATCTCTACTGTTAAAACTTTGCCTTGCTTAACCACCTGTTCTCCAGCGATATAAACATCATCAACATCACTGGATTTGACAGCATAAACCAGGTGAGAGAGCATATTTTCCTGAGGTTGAAGATGGATTTTTCTTTGTGGTTGAATGACCAGAAAATCTGCCTGTTTGCCGACTTCTATGCTTCCTATCTGCTTTTCCATTCCTAGAACCTTAGCTCCTTCGATTGTCAGTGCCTTAAGGGCTGTTTCGATAGGAAATTGGCTGGCATCTCCACTTTTCATCTTCTGAAGAAGGGCTGCAGTCCGTCCTTCCTCAAACATATCTAGATTGTTATTGGAAGCAACCGAGTCAGTCGCAATTCCGACTGCTACTCCTGCTTTTTGCAGTTGGATGATGGGAGCAATTCCTGAGGCCAGTTTGAGATTACTGATAGGATTATGAGCAATAGCTACTTGAGAAGTTGCCAAACGTTCAATTTCTCGCTCGTTTAATTCGACCCCATGAGCAAAGACGGACGGATGGTCTAAGTAACCCAATTCTTCGAGAAAGGCAAGGGGACGTTTGCCGTATCGTTTCAGGATAATTCCTGATTCCTCCTGGGTCTCCGCTACATGGATATGGATAGGAATGTCCAGCTCTTTTGCCATATCTAAGCCCGCTTCCAGCAGGTCTCTACTACAGCTGTATGGTGAATGTGGAGCTACCATAACCTTGAAATTTGGATTTTCATATCCTAAAATTTCCTCTATAATGTCATGTGTTCTACTTATAGTCTCAGCAGTTGTTTCTGTCTCTGAAGAAAAGAGGGTCGGTGAGAAATAACAACGCATCTTAGATGCCTTCACTGCCTGATAAATTCTCTCAATATCCACTCCATTGGGATTATACATATCGTTGAAGGTGGTTGTTCCTGACTGGAGCATCTCTGTCAGAGCTTCTTTGACCGCCTTGGTGGTCATGTCGGGAGTAAATCCTGCTTCTGCTGGCCAGATATAGTCATTGAGCCATTCATGGAGATTGCTATCATCTCGGATCCCTCTCAAGCCTGTCATAGCAGAATGGGTATGGCAATTGACCAAACCAGGCATGATCCAAGCTCCCTGATAGTCTATCATCTGCTCAGCTTGCTCTAAAATCTCTGGTTTCTCTTGACCAACATAGATGATTTGAGAATCCTTGACTGCCAAAAGACCATCCAGATAGACATGGAAATCTTGGTCACAAGTCACGATATTTACATGCTGATAGACTTTCATCGTTTTTCTCCTTTTAAGACCTTGATTTTTTCTAGCTATTGTAACAAAAAAGTCACCCGAAGGCAACTTTTAGTGTCATTAAGACTTTAAAATGGATAGGAAGGGTTTATTCAGAGCTAAAAGCTGCAGCTTTTTGCATCTGGTAATACTTGCCCTTTCTAGCCATGAGGTCATGATGGTTACCATGCTCAACAATATCACCATCTACCAAGACAAGAATCAAATCCGCATCCTGAATCGTTGACAGGCGGTGGGCAATGATAAAACTTGTGCGCCCCTTCATCAGTTTAGCAAAGGCATCCTGAACTAGCACTTCTGTCCGTGTATCGATGGAGGAAGTCGCCTCGTCTAAGATAAGAATCTTAGGGATAGCTAGAAAGACTCGGGCGATGGTCAAGAGTTGGGCTTGGCCGACGGAGAGAGATTCTCCTGCATTTTCCAACTTAGTATCGTATCCCTGCGGCAACTGTTGGATGAAAAAATCTGCATTGGCTGCTTTGGCAGCAACAATCACCTGCTCCCGACTGGCTTCAGGATTTCCAAAGGCAATATTGTCATGAATGGTCCCTTGCTTGAGCCAAGTTTCCTGTAGCACCATCCCAAACTGCTGTCGTAGAGAGGCACGACTATAGTCATAAACGGATCGCCCGTCTAGCAAGATATCTCCCGAGTTAATGGCATAAAAACGCATGAGGAGATTGATAAGAGTTGACTTACCAGCACCTGTCGGACCAACGATGGCCACCTTGCTCCCAGTTGGGATATCGATCGACAAATCCTTAATCAAGATCCTTTCAGGATTGTATCCAAAAGAAACATTCTTAAAGGAAATGGCTCCCTTAACTTGGTCACTGGTCAAGACTTCCTTGCCTGTTTCAGACACCTCAGAACTTTCTAAGACAGCATAGACACGCTCTGCACACGCGAGAGCACTTTGCAACTCGGCTAAAACAGAAGAAATATCGTTAAAGGGCTTGGTGTATTGCTGGACATAGTTCAAAAAAGTCACTAAACGTCCGATAGTCAAGGTGGACCCCATCATGATACGATAAGCTCCCACTCCAGCTAGAAGAGCATAAATGAGCGCATTGACAAAGCGAGTCGAAGGATTGACAGTTGATGAATAAAAGATAGCTGACTGAGAATAACCTGCGTAGTTGGCATTCGCCTCGTGCAGTCTTTGGATAAACTCTGTTTGAGCATTAAAAGACTGGATAATAGTCTGCTGACTAAGCGATTCTTCAATCAACTGAGTCTGAATGCCCCTGGTCTCTGTTTGCTTCTGAAAGAGATGATAGGAACGTTTGGCAATAAAGCGTGAAATCACCATGGACAGTGGCGTCAACAGCAAGACCAAGAGGGTCATGAGAAGGTGAATTTGGAGCATGGCTAGAATACTAACCAAAATCATCAAAACACCAATGAAAAATTGATTGAAAATCATGGTTAAGCCGGCTGCCAGCTGTTCTATGTCTGTGGTCACACGACTAACCATCTCCCCACTACCTTGCCTATCTACAAAGGCAATCGGTAAACGATGGAGCTTATGGATGATTCTCTCTCGCAAGTCCTTGGTATAAGAGAAGATTAGGCGATTATAAAGGAGAGGATTGCCCCATTGTACCAGTGTATTTCCTATGACCACCAAGATCATCTGGAGAAAAATTTGCCAAAAAACTGGTGATGAACCAGCCACTAGAACCTGGTCTATGACCTGCCCAATCAGAATAGGTAGGTAAATTGATAAGCCAACTTGGGCAATAGTTCCTAGAAAGGCAAGGAAAAGGAGGAAGGGATGGCTTGCTAAATCCTTAGCCAAACGTTTGAGCGTCTGGTTAGCAGTTTGTCGTTTCATGCTAGTCCTCCTTTCCATGTTGGGATGCATTGATTTCGCGATAGACTTGACTGGACTTCATCAATTCCTCGTGATTGCCGATAGCTAAGAGCTCACCTTTTTCCAAGAGGAGAATCTGGTCAGCAATCTGAAGTGTCGAAGTCCGTTGAGAAATCAAGATTAAGCTCGTATTTGGCAAATTTTTTCGGATAGCTGTCAAAAGCTTGGACTCGGTAATGGTGTCCAGTGCAGAGGTCGCATCATCTAGGATGAGAAATGGAGCTTGGCGCAAGACTGCACGTGCTATAGACAGACGTTGTTTTTGTCCACCTGAGAAATTTCGGCCTCCTGTCTCAACTATGGCATCCAAGAATCCTTCCTTGTCACTGACAAAATCCTTAGCTTGGGCAATTTCCAAGGCCTGCCAGAGTTCCTGGTCAGATACTTCTCGATTGAAACCTAGAGTCAAGTTGGAACGAATAGTTCCTTTAAAAAGTTCGACTTTTTGAGGTACATAGGCAATCCAAGACCGCCACTGCTCCAAATTACGAGGACTACGCCCATCTCGATAAAGGTCAATGCTTCCCTTATCTGCTGGATAAAGACCAAGTAAGATTTGCACCAAGCTTGACTTACCAGAACCCGTTCCCCCAATGATACCAAGGATTTGTCCTTGAGTCATATCAAAGGAAATGTCTCTCAGAGAAGCTTGAGCCGCATCGGGATAGGTAAAGGTCAATTCTTGGACTTGCAAAACTTTATCGCTGATAACTTTCTTTTGTTCTAATTCTGAATGGATATCTTCGGGAGCCTCGGCAAAGACTTCCTCGATTCGCTTAGCTGATATATAGGACTGGTTGAGAGAATTTATCAGCATAGCTAATTTGACCAATTCCACCAAGATCTGCAAGAGGTAGTTGATAAGGGCAATCAGGGCACCTTGACTGAGTAAACCTCCTTGAATTGAAATATAGCCCTGCCAGATGATGACGAGAAGAGTTCCATTAACAATCAGATAGGTCAGAGGTGTTAATAAACTAGACCAGAAGCCTGTTTTTTCTTGCAATCTAGCATAAAGTTGGTTAAGGGTTTGAAAAATCTGTAACTCTCGTTTTTCCTGGCCAAAAGCACGAATAACTCGCATCCCTTGCAATTGCTGGCGCGTTTCCTGAACCAATTGGTCCGTTTTTTTTCTGAGACTGCTGTAGAGAGGATTGACAAGTCTAGATAACCCGACAATGACAATCGTCAAAATGACAACCATAACTAAAAACCAGAAAGTCAGCTCAGCCGAGATGCGATAGGCCATAAAGATAGCCCCCAAGACGATAATAGGCGCTCGCAAAAAGAGGCGCAGGAATTGATTGATCCCAGTCTGAATCTGGTAGGTATCAGAAGTCAAGCGGGTCACCAAGCTAGAAGTTGTCAAACGGTCTCTGCTATCCTTAGGTAAAGAAAGAATATGGCGATAGAGGTCGTTTGTCAATTCCTTGGCAAAACCTACCGCTGCCTTTGCTGAATAAAATTGAGCAATCAAGGCTACTAAAACGCCAATCACTGCAAAGATAAGGAGTAGGCCAATCTGGATCCAGAGGTGCCCTTGATCTGCCTGAGGTAAAGATTGGTCAACAATCCCAGCAATTACCATGGGGACCAAGAGTTCAAAAACAGCTTCTAGTAGCTTAAACAGGGGTGCCAAAATTGATTCTTTGATATAGGGTTTGAAGTAAGATAGTAAGTGTTTCATAAATCCCTTCTATTCTTATTCTGGAAATGAAGAAAGTGGGAAGCCCCACCCTCTCAGTTTTATTTGTTTAAGTAAGGTAATAGATAGCCATATCCTGCTTTTTCCATCTCATCCTTGGCTACAAAGCGCAAGGATGCAGAGTTAATACAGTAACGCAGGCCACCTAACTCCTGGGGTCCATCTGTGAAAACATGACCCAAGTGAGCATTTCCCGACCGAGAACGAACCTCGATTCGCTCCATCCCATGACTCAGATCTTTGTAGTAGTGAATCAACTCCTTGGAAATCGGACGACTAAAACTTGGCCAACCACAACCTGAGGCAAACTTATCCTTAGCAAAAAAGAGTGGCTCACCCGTCGTGATGTCTATATAAATCCCTTCTTCAAAGGTTTGGTCATAGGCATTGGTAAATGGAGCCTCTGTAGCAGCTTCTTGTGTAACATGGTAAGACTCTTCAGATAAACTTTTCCTTAACACCTCTTGACTAGGCTTTTCATAGTTAGAGGCGTCAATCAAGGGCTTCTCAGCATCGGTCACATCGATATGACAGTAACCCGAAGGATTTTTCTTGAGATAGTCTTGGTGGTAATCTTCTGCCAGAATGTAGTGGCGAAGTTTCTCCACCTCTACTGCAATCTTTCGACCCAGCATGCGCTCCTGCTCCTGCACCACTGTATAGATAGCTGGCAAGTCTGCATCATCCTGATAGTAGATCCCAGTTCGATATTGGCGACCACGGTCATTCCCCTGCTGGTTAATAGACAAGGGATCAATGACACGGAAATAATAAAGCAAAATCTCTCTGAGTGACACTGCTTTCTCATCATAAATCACTTGAACCGTTTCTGCATGGTCTGTTTCCTTGAGCAGCTGGTAATTGGTCGTTTCGACTTGGCCATTAGCGTAGCCGACACTGGTTGCTAATACGCCTGAAATTCGTGAAAAATACTCCTCTAGGCCCCAAAAACAACCACCTGCTAGATAAATTTCTGCCATCTTCGTTTCTCCTTTATCAAGTTTTTAACTAATACTCTTCGAAAATCTCTTCAAACCACGTCAGCTTACATCTGCAACCTCAAAACAGTATTTTGAGCTTACTTCGTCAGTTTCATCTACAACCTCAAAACCATGTTTTGAGCAACCTGCGGCTAGCTTCCTAGTTTGCTCTTTGATTTTCATTGAGTATAAACTTCTTTTCAAAAAAAGGATAGGAAGCCCTCTAGTCGAGACTTTCCCCATCCTATCTTCTATTTCTTTACTTTGTTTCGACACGGACACCTTGCGTATCAACTTTCAAATCATGCAGTTTGCCTTTGAAGGGTTGCTTTTGTAATTCTTCCTTAATCGCTTGCATCTTATCATGAGAAGCCAGAACCATAACTGTTGGTCCAGCACCAGAGAGATAGGTTGCATAGGCACCATTCTCTTTGGCTACTTGCTTAATCGTCGCAAATTCACGGACCAGACTTTGACGATAGCGCTCGTGGAAGAGGTCTCCCTCGATTGCTTGGCCAGCAGTCACCATGTCTCCTGCCAACAAAGCCGCAACAGCGACATTTGCGATAGAACTAGCTGCAACTGCTTCCTTGTAGGACAATTTTTTAGGCAGGACACCACGGCTGTCTCGAGTGCGTAATTCATAGTTTGGAATGTAAGCTAGGAAATCACACACTGGGAAGTCTGCCACAATAGCAGAGACTTTCCCTTCAACAGAACTCGCAATAACAAGATTTCCATAGATAGCTGGAGCCACATTGTCAGGATGTCCTTCAATCTTAGTCGCTAACTGCAATTTGTCATGATCAGATAAATTTAGCTTGCCCAATTGGTTGGCCAGTTCAATCCCAGCAACAATAACCGAGCTTGAAGAACCCAAGCCACGCGCCAAGGGAACATCACTGGTCATTTTCAAGCGTCTCGGTTGCAAGTCTGGCGCAATTTGCAAGGCAATCTTAAGCAAAAGATTACGCTCGTCATGGGGAATCCATTTGCCAATCTGGTGTTCAATCAACCACTCATCCCGTTCTTCACAGACCTCAATTTGAAGATACTTGGTAACAGCTACACCGACCGAATCAAAACCTGGCCCAATATTGGCACTGGTTGCAGGTACAATAATCTTCATCCTATTCTCCTAACACCTTAAAGGTATTCAAGAGGTCAAATTCTGAAGCTTTGGCTAACTCTGCTGAAACATTCTCAAGCTGTGCTTTATTAATCTTATGTGTGATAATCACTACACGCGCCTTGTCACCCTCTTTGCCATCTTGGAGAATTTGCTTGAAGGAAATATCTTGAGCATTAAAGATTTCAGCTAATTTCAAGACCTGACCTTTTGAATCTGGTGCCAAGATTGAGAAATAGTAGTTTGCTTTAACATCTTCTGGATTTGCCAAAACCAAGTCACGGCTATATTCGTTGAAGTCTTTACCAATAGTACCATCATTCAAGCGACGAACGATACGGACAATATCTGCTACAACACTTGTCGCAGTTGGTTTTTGACCCGCACCTGGTCCGTAGTACATAGATTCACCGATGCCGATAGACTCCACAAAGACTGCGTTCATTACCCCATTCACACTGGCAAGTGGATGTGCTTTAGGAAGGAAGGTTGGAGTTACTTCCGCAGCAATACCAGAAGGAGTTTCCTCGATAGAACCAACCAATTTCACTACATAGCCAAGGTTTTGGGCTACAGCTACGTCTTCCGGTGTGATGGTACGGATTCCCTTGTGGGCTACATCGTCAAAGGCAACCTTCATTCCAAAAGCAAACTGGCTCAAAATCACCATCTTGTATGCTGCGTCAATCCCATCCACGTCATTTGTAGGGTCGCTTTCTGCAAATCCAAGTCTTTGTGCTTCCGCAAGAGCGTCATCGTAAGACCAGCCTTCTTCGACCATTTTGGTCATCATAAAATTAGAAGTTCCGTTAACGACACCAAGAACGCGCGTGATTTTATCAGAAGCTAATGAATTTGCCAAGGTACGAAGAATTGGAATACCACCAGCTACTGCTGCTTCGTAGTAAAGTGCTACATTATGATCTTTAGCGGTTTCTAACAATTCTGCACCATGGACAGCCAAAAGGTCCTTGTTTGCTGTCACAACGTGTTTTCCAGCTTCTAAGGCACGAGTGATAAAGGTTTTAGCTGGTTCGATACGCCCCATCAATTCCACTACAATGGTAACATCTTTGTCTGCTAAAATATCATCTACATTGGTTACAAAGTTAAAGTCATTCCCTGCAGCAAGCAAGCGATTCTTTTCATCTTCATCCTTGACCAATACCTTGGCTACTTCAATCTCAGAATGAGCTGATTGGATGATTTTTTCTCCATTTTCCTTTAGGAGGAATGGCACACCACTTGCAACGGTACCAAATCCAAGTAAAGCAATTTTAACTGTCATGTTTATCTCCTAGAAATTTTCTGATATAGCCATTATAACAGAATTTTGTGAAAATTCCTATCCAAGAAAACCACTATTTATAGATAGAAAAGAAAAAACGAATCCCATGATTCGTCTTTCTTGATAAATGAAAATTGATTTTAAAAATTATGAATTAATCTTTTGCAGACCTAGAACTGCATCGTGATTGATCAAGATTTGCCCATACTCTTGCAAAACGGAACGACTGATGTCACTGTCATCTGCAAACTCACGCATACGAGCCAAGAGCCAAGCTGGGTAGGGACTTGGATGATTTTCAATATCGACTAAAATTGTCAAATAATAGTGGTCATTCATCTTATAGAGTTCAGATGTTTCCATCTGGTAGTTAACCGTCTTTGCAAAAGCAACTAAGTCAGCAAGGCTTGCAAAGCGCAGGATATAGTAGATATAAGGTTCTTTCTTATTCTCCGTCTCCTTGTCTGCCTGCTCTTGCTCTTCTTCTTTAGCTTCTACCTGTTCTAGAGATTGGATAGCCTCAATATCGTCCTTGGTCTTGTCTGCAATGCTCTTTTCCAGAGTTTTGAGAAATTCATCTGGTGACATTTGGGCCAATTCTTCCATGTCAGGTAGGTCCGCCAAATCTTCAAAATCCAGATTCTGGTCAATCTTGGACTTGGTCACAAAGACATCAACCTTATCTGGTTTTGGCGTCACACGAAAACTCAGCATGCCACTATCCAAGAAATTGTCTGGCATTTCCAGTTCATCTAAAATAGCATAGAAAAACTCTTCGGTTTTTTCCTGAGGAACGAGAAAGTCTGCAATTTCCATTCCTCGATCCATCAAATCATCTAAAGTCATCGTGATTTTTAGTGTTGTATCACTAATTTGTTTCATCTTCATATCTAGTAACCTCATACTTTCAGTCTATCTATTATACTAGATTTTTACGATTTTATCAAAAGAATGAAGCTGGAATGTGATATAATACTAGAGATAATGTTACATTTAAGAAAGAAAGTTCAATGAAAAATATAAAAGTTAATGCATTGGCTAGCTTGCTGGTCAATATTCTCAATATCGTTTTTCCGCTGATAACCAACCCTTATCTGACGCGGATCCTCAGCAAATCCAACTACGGTTATTTCAACACCGCCAATACCTGGGCTAGCTTTGTTATTCCACTAGCTGCTTTTGGGATATACAACTACGGGATTCGAGCTATCAGTAAGGTCAAAGATGACAAGAATAAAATCAACTACGTCTTTTCTAAGTTGTTTTATATCTCAGTTTTCACCTCTCTCCTGACGACTGGTATCTACTTCCTCTTTATCTTCTTTGACACCAGCATTGAGAACCTGAAAGTCCTCTACTACATCCTAGGGGCCCAGGCTCTCTTCCAATTCCTCAATATCGAATGGATGAATGAGGCCTATGAAAACTATGCCTTTATCCTTTACAAGACATTGATTATTCGGATTACCATGCTGGTCGCTATCTTTGCCTTTGTCAAAACTGCTGATGATATCGTTCCTTATGCTATCGTCATGACAGCGACCACTATCCTCAACTACCTCCTTAGTTTTCTTTGGATTAAGAGAGAAGTTTCCTTTGTCAAAATTGGTTTCATTGAGTTAGCTAAGGCTTCTAAACCACTCTTTACTATGCTTCTCTTGGCAAATGCCAATATGCTTTATACCTTGCTAGATAGAATGTTTATCACCAAGGGACCAGATGAAAACTATATTTCTTATTATACAATTGCCTATAGCATCGTCATGCTGATTGCTGGTGTCTTAAGTGGAGCTATCAGTGTCAGCATTCCACGTCTCGGCTACTACCTCGGGAAAAAGGATTACAATTCTTATAATTATCTTGTAAATCAAGCGGCATCATTATTCTATTTTCTCATGATTCCAACTAGTTTCGGAATTATGATTTTAGGAAAGTATGCAACGGTTATCTACTCTTCTGAAAAGTATCTTGAAGCAGGTATCGTGACTAGCGTCTTCGCCTTTCGAACCATTATCTGGGCTATTGAATTGATTCTTGGTAAGCAAATTATCTTTATCAATGACCACGAGAACCGCTTGACCGCTTTCTACTTTGCTGGTGGTGGAGCAAATCTCCTCTTCAACTGTATCTTGTATATCAATAATATTTTTGCCCCTGAGTATTATATTGCTACTACCATTATTGCAGAAGCCATCGTTGTTCTCTTAGAAATTCATTTTATTAGGAAACACCAACTAATCAATTTAAAAGAAATCTTTGTGACCTTAACACGTTATGGTCTCATATCCCTTGGATTTATTCCGATCTTCTATATTTTCAAGATGATTTTCCAAATCAGTTCCTATACGGTGAACCTCAACATGATCCTCATGGTTCTCTCTACCATAGCTACTTGTGGAATCTACTATCTCTTGATGCTTTTTATCGCCAAAGACAAAACATTACACTATGCACTGAACCTAGTACTAGCTAAGATCAAAAGAAACTAAAAGAACACCCTACTGATAAACGAGCGTTTACTAGTAGGGTGTTTCTTTTATTCTTTTTCTTTCTTGTCAGAAGTATTGACTTCTAGATTTGAATCTTGTTTTGGCTGTTCAGCAATAGAAGAACTAGCTTCTTGCTTCTTCTCTGACTGATCTGCTTCGCCATTGACAGCAGCAACAGCCTGTCTCCAAATGCCTTCCTCGTTTACCTTATAACCATCCGGTGTGGTGGCATTTTTCAACAAGGAACCATCTGTTTGGAAATAGTACCAATTACCGTCAATTCGTTTCCAACCGGTCTGCATAGCTCCTGATTCATCAAAGTAATAATGATCACCATTTACTTTATGAAGACCAACTAGCATGATGCCATCTTCAGGATTGAGATAATACCAGATTCCTTTATCCTTTATCCAACCTGTCTTCATAGCTCCACTTCCTTCAAAGTAACGATAATGATTATCAAACCATTTCCAGCCTGTTTGCATAGCTCCTGATGCACTAAAGTAATACTGCTTACCATCTACTTGTTGGAAACCGACCAGCATGATACCTTCCTGATCTTCAAGATAATACCATGTTCCTTGATCCTTCAACCAACCAGTTTTCATAGCTCCTGAGTCAGCGTAGTAATGCCAGTGTTTATCAAGCCACTGCCAGCCTGTTTGCATGGCACCGCTGGTATTCAAATAGTAACGCGTACCATTGATTTCTTGTTTTCCAGTCTGCATAATACCATCTTGATTTAGATAATACCATTTCTCATTATCCTTAATCCAGCCTGTTTTCATAGCTCCTGAGTTCGCATAGTAATACCAATTGTTCTCTAGCCATTTCCAGCCTGTTTGCATGGCACCACTAGCGTTCAAGTAGTAACGAGTACCATTTATATCTTGTTTTCCAGTGAGCATGATGCCATCTTTGTCCAGATAATACCAAGTATCCTGATCCTTGACCCAGCCAGTTTTCATAGCTCCAGAACTTGCAAAATAGTTCCAGTGACCATCAACAAAGGCCCAGCCTGTTTGCATGACACCTTCTTGATTAAAGTAGTATGTGCTTCCGTTGATATTCTTTTTACCGATGGTCTTTAGCCCATCCTCATCATAGAAATACCAATCTGAATCAATCTTTTGCCAAGTTGAAGGATGACCTGCTGTTTGGAGTGCACCACTGTCTGCAAAGAACATCTTCTTGCCATTAAAGACTTGATTTCCTGTTAGCATCTTTCCATCTGCTGCAAAGAGATATTTCTTCCCTCCAATTTCAGAAAGTTCACTAAATCGTCTAGCGCCATTTGATTGGATATAATACCAAGAGCCATCCAGCTTGAACCAACCGCCTGTTTGCATTTTGCCATTTGAGTTGAGATAGTAATCATTCCCCTTAGCATTTTCTCCCCAATCATCATTAAGGTGAAGCCAGCTTCCTGCTTGCATTTGCCCTTTTCCATTAAAGAAGTAAGTGGCTCCGCCAATCTCTTTCCAACCGATAGCCATTTCTCCATCTGCTAAACGATATTTCCAGTAGCCACCTTCTTGATACCATTTTTCGTCAACTACAGGGATGTCAGGGAAGGTATTTGAAACATTAGCAAATCCTTTATCGCTAATATCAAAAACGGTAGCATCTTGAGTTTGGCTAGCAGCATGAAGAACCTGAATATTTTTCTTCTGAAGGTATTCTCTGGTTGAAGCAACATTAATATCTCCACCAGTTGTCTGAATAACCATTTTTGGTGATAAGTTTTCAAGGAAATTAATCGTATTTGAAATTGTCGCATCATAATGATGATTCCATTTCATCATATCAACCTTACCGATAACTGGACCTAACTTATCTTCTGCTCCCTCGGCATTATCCAAATCTCCACCAAGATAGATTCTCTTTCCTGCCACAGTCACCACTGAAACAATGGAGTTGGAGTTATCATCTCGAACTCTTTTCAGATTTCCATCAACATCATATTCATTCTTATAGTTGTAGAGCTGGATATCCATATCACCTAATTTTATATGGCTATCCTCATCTGAAATATTCTGAATAAGAGTAACTCCTCGTTTTTGAGCTGCTCTCAAAGCATTATCATAATTGAAAAGATTATCCCATAGTCCCCAGTGTGAGGTGATCCGATCATCTGAATATTTTTTCAAATAAAACTTATCAACCTTATAACGATTGAGTATTTCATCTGCTCCGCCGATATGGTCACTATGAACATGAGTCCCCAAAATAAAATCTAATTTTTTAACACCAATCTGATCAAGATGGCGAATCAAACGGTCTTCCAAGACTTGATAATTTCTCATGGAAATTCCCCAGCGGCTTGGATAGCGTGGGTCACTTCCATCAGGAAAGTCATAATCTTCCCCCATATCAATCAAGGCATAATGACCATTGCTCTCCAGAAGGATGGCATCACTCCCAGATTTTGCTTTAGTATTTATGAAATGGATACGATTACCTGAACCAGCAGTAATGGTGTCTGCATTAACTTGTTGTGATAAACCAATTAACACAAAAAGGAAAGCAAATAAACTATAACTGACTGATTTAACTAATTTTTTATTCTTCATCTTGAACACTCCTTTCTCGATGAAAACAATCTCTTACTAATCAATCCAATAATTCTTATCAGTTCCTGGAACCTGCTGTTCAACAGGTGGTGGAGTCATATAATCTGATCCAAATTCGTAGGCAAGAATTTCATGGTATTTTCTCGGAGCCTTCACTACGATGTTTTCGTATGGCACATCAATCAGATCATAGAGCCATTCTTTTTTGATTCCCTCTGGAAAACTTGGATCAAATATCGTACAGGTAAGATCTGTAGCTTGATTTACACTATATTTCAAAGCAAGGTTCTCTAATTTTTGATTCCAAGTTTGTGGAGAGCTTAGACGAAAAATAGCTGATCCAATATAACGAGGCAGATTTTTTAGCCCCCCATTTTCTGATTTAATTCCTTTGAAATTCAAAGAAGAAAGGCGGACAAAGTGTTTATAGAGCTTCATTTTCTTACAATCACTTTCCTCCGTCACGACACCATCGTATGGAAAAATGTCAACGCAAGTTCCCAATACGACTGTCGGGTCCAGAAGATTGGCATCTCTACGTGTTCGAATGTCATGAACACGTAGATAACTGTAAGGATAGCCTTTTGTTTCTCTAAATGAAATCAATTTGTAGTAGGGATGATTCTCATTTTTTAAAACCTTATAAAGCTTTTCAAATTCATCTCGCGCCAAGGAAATATCCGTATCATCATCCCAAGGGATAAATCCTTTATGGCGAACAGCTCCTAGTAAGGTTCCAAAATCAATAAAATATTTAATCTGATGCTGTTCACATAGTTCATGTAGATACTTTAAAATATCCAACTCCACTTGTTTTATTTCTTCAAGACTTAAAACTCTCTCAGACATACTTTCTATTCTCCTAATTTTGACTAATTTTTTAAACGATTTTTAACTGCGATTTGCTTGCTTAGAACTTTTAGTGATTTTCCACAGTTTGAAATCATGGTGAGATACTCTCTGTTCAAGAGGGGGCAATTGCATGTAATCCCCATAGTCAGAGGTCAAAATTTCATGGTAGTGTTTTGGAATCATAAATTCCTTACCTTCAAATGTTCCCACAATCACTTGTTCTAACCACTCACGTTTCCAAACTGGCTTATTCATATCCTTGTAAATCAAATAGTCAACTTGCTCATAGTCAGCAACTGCTCTAGATTTAGCAAGCTCATCAATTTGCTCAACATACTTATTCGTATTTGTAAAATAGAAAATGACAACAGAGATATAACGGATCAAAGAATTTAGTAGACTTTTCGTGTTGGTAATTCCTTTAAAAGTGTAACAACTCAATTGACGTTTCTTTATGAGTTTCGTCATCTTGTTTTTAAAATCTGAATCATCTTCATAACCATCTACAGGGAAAATATCCACATAAATTCCCATATTGGAATCAATTCGTACATCTTCTTCTAGCAAGTAGGTATGGTTATCCTGCACTTTCATAAAAGGATAGACATAATTGAGATTATTTTTATAAGACATGACCTCATAACGTTCATCAGGGTTAGCGATAAGGTAATCTTGTAGTTTCTCATAATCTTCTCGTAACATGCAGATATCCATATCATCGTCCCAAGGGATAAAACCTTTATGGCGAACCGCACCAATTAGACTTCCATATGCTAGGAAATACTTGACACCAATTTTCTGACAAACTTCATGAATGTACTCCATGATTCCAAGTTCCATCTGTTGAATTTCACTGACATCTGTTACTTCTTGATACCGAACTCCTTCATCTCGTTTACAAACCACTAGTCCATAACCGATTGCCAACCAAAAGATGATATTGATAAAGTTGGTAGAGTACATAATCTGACTTTCAAACAACTGACCAAACAAAATACCGAAGAAAAGAATCATAATCAATTTGTCAGTATTTTTCTTGGACACAATCAAATAAGTTAAAAAGCGCTTGATGACATAAGCCAGTATAAGAAGGAAGGATACCAAGCCTAGAACTCCCGAACTGACAAATATGGTCACAAAAATGTTATGGAAATTCCCACCGATAAGGGAGTTTTGAATCTCGAATTTACTGAAATATTCTGTATAGTAATCTGGAACATTCCGTACACCATAACCAAAAATTGGTTTGGCACTTCCCATCTTGATGGCATTTTTCCATATATAGGTTCTACCACTTGGTGTTGTTTCAATTAGATGGAGTTCACCGTTCTTCTTGGTAACAGACGAATCTGTCTCAGCGTAGGACTGTCCTTTGTTTAAGTCAAAAACAGTCGCAGTTTCAGATGCGATATAGATTGAAGTTACATAGCTTAATCCAATGTTGGTAGCAGTAATCAGCAAACTAGCAACTATAAAAGTGAGGGATCGTTTAACGATACTTCCTCTAGTAGCAAAGAAACTATAGAGTCCAATCATGATAAGTAAAGAAAGTAAGGCTCCCCGACTTTGCATTGTAGCGAAGTAAACTAATTGAATCAGATTGTTCAGTTTAAGATAAACAGAATATTTACTTCCTTTGTGGATCAAATACATAGCTAAAATAATGCTAATGTATGAAAATATCGCACTTGCATTAGGATTAACAATTCCCCATAGACGTCCATTCATGACACCATAGTAATAGGATTGTTCGCCAATCTTAAATAGGATAAGGACTCTACTTATCAATAAACCAAACGCAAAAATTGCTGAAGAAAAAGATACAATTTGAACCGTATAGGCAATCCAGTCAAATAATTTTTTAAGTTGCCCTGATTGTAACATGGTAAATAATAAAACATAGGTTACCATGAAGAGGATTTCAATCACATTTCCAATCAAATGTCCAGAGCGATTGAATATAGCTGATAGCAGATGGCTTCCAGATAACAAGCCAAATAAGGCCAAAAACTTTCGATCTACTGTAATCTGTTTCCACTTAAACAACAATGTGTAGCAAATATAAAGTACAACAATCGCTGACAATCCCTTATAGATTGGATTTGCTATCTTATAAACCAGTGAACTCATACTTAAAATCGAAATGAAAACAAACAGATATGCAATCCATCGTTTTGATTTTTCAAAGTATTCATCCATTTTTGAAAAATTCATTTTCAACTCCTTCTCATGATATTAATTTTTTAATCCAACAATTTTCTTATATAGCCATGGAGAAATGACAAGTGAAAGGATCGCTACCTTGCGAAAAGTAGTGAAATAAGCATCCTTCCATATTTCGCGTCGGTGCTGAACAATCCAAGTCCTCAGCTCGGCTTTCTCCTTTTGATACTCTTCACGTGAAGTAAAGATAATTTTATCGTAAACTGTGATGTACGACCAACATTCTCTATTTATTAATTCAGGTTTTAAATCAGGAAAGACTTGTGAAACTTGAGCAATTATTTGCTTATAAACTTCTATCGTGTCAAATACATGCTGGTTAACAGATGTTGTTGCACTTCCCTCACGATGATCATAGTAATAAACAGGTTTGTCAATAAATACGCTACTGCATCTTGTCTTTAGTAGCAATTCAGTTAAAAACAAGGCATCTTCAGCTAGGTGATAATTTGTATTAAACTTTTCATCCGCAAGCAGGTCTCTCTTAAACAGTTTTGCAACTGGAAAAAATGACGTTCTGGTAGTCATCAGTAGTTCCTTCATGGTTTCTTCTGTTGACCAGAGTTCTGTTTTTCCAGAATGAGGAGGTAAATCTGTCACAATTCCATTTTTGATATGGTGTAGAGGAGCGATTACAAAGCCTATATTTTCCCCCTCAATTGCACTAGCTAAAGTAGCTAGATAATCTTTAGTAACGAAATCATCGCTATCAATAAAGGTGATCCAAGCACCCGTCGCTAGCTGAATTCCCATATTTCTCGCATTTGAGACTCCAGCATTTTCGATATGATAAACCTTGATATTCTCATGCCGAGATGCTAAGTGATCACAGATCTGTCCACTGGAATCAGTAGAACCATCATTGATTAGGATTAACTCAAAATGGGCATAAGTCTGTTGAAGAATCGACTCCACACATCGCTCCAGATAGGCTTCTACATTGTAGACTGGAACGATAACGCTTATTTTTTCTCCCATCATGCTCCAAATTCTCCCTTGTACTCTGTGTAGCTCTTGTCCATGTCCGCTATAATCGCATCATGATGTGGTACCTGCTTGTCCGCTGGTGGCGGTGTCATATAGTCCCCAAAAGCAGTGCTGAGATAGGCATCATAACCGACTGGAATGGGCATCTCAGTTCCTTCAAATGGCAAGAAAAGATTGTCTTCAAAAGATGCGATTGGATATTTGTTTCGCATGTAGCCAGGACCTGAGCATAATTCCGTGATTCCATCGCTCTCAGCCAGACCATACTTGGTCATTTCTTTTTCAGCTTTTTTCCAAATGCGATAACGTAGAGATTTAGGAGTCAAACCGAGTAAAATACGACTTCCCCATTTCATGATGGCACCATGCTTTTCTGGGATAGTTTGGGCGCAAAAGAGTGAATAAATCAAAGCCCAGCGGACTTGTTTCTTGCGCTCAGCTGGATTTTTAGGATAATAATCCAAAGGCAAAACGTCCAAGGCCAAACCGTGTGGCAAATCCAAATCCTGCTGATAAGGCTTGATACAAGTTGTTTCCTTATCACGAATAGTAATAAAAAGGTTACGGTCTATAAAATCCTTGTGACTCTTTGACAAGAAATAACGCTCATCTGCATAACGAGGCCATAGTTCGGCTAACTTTTCATAGTCCTTGCGAGGCATGAAAAAATCTAGGTCATCATCCCAAGGAATGAAGCCCTTGTTGCGAAGGGCACCAATCGCTCCTCCACCACAGAGATAGCATAACAAATTATGTTCTTTACAAAATGCGACGAAATATTCAGCCATTTCCAGACTACGAGCCTGAATCGCTTTCAAATCACTCATGTCTCTCCTCTTCTGTCCAATAACGAGTTATATCGTTTTATTATACCATAAAAAAGCCTTAAAAATCCATCAGATACCGTAAAAAATCAAAGCCCAATCCACCATTTTTACCAGTGAATGAAGCTTTGATTTTTATTTATTTACATATTATCTCATTCCCATTTGGGCGAGTTTAGTCCGGTATTTGTTCTGGTCGACAAGTAGACCTTGTCCTCCGTAGACATCATAAGCATCTACCCAATCGCCAAGTTCTGGCACTGTCAATCTTTCGATACCATTCTGTGCGCCTTCGATAACTGATAAGCCATTGGTCAGTAAGAAGGTATATGGTAGGTTGGTAGAAGTCATTCCAAAGACTTTTCCAAGTGCCTCTGATCCTGTAAAGAGTTTGGTCGGATCTTTGATTTGCTCAAGAACTGCTGACATGACCTGCTGCTGACGTTTGGTACGACCATAGTCTCCTTCATCATCATCACGGAAGCGAGCGTAATTGAGCAAGGTTGAGCCATTCATCTGCTGTTTCCCAACTTTAATAGTTTGAGTTGGCGATTCGGTTTCTGTTGCATGAAGATCATCTCCAACTGTGGCTTCTGTCAGAGGCTGACCATTTAACGTTGAAAACTTAGCGTCTATAGTCACCCCATCAGGAAATAGCGTATCAATAGCTGTTGCAAAGGCTTGAAAATCCACTAGGGCATAGTACTTAATATCCAAATCAAAGTTGTCTTTTAGAACCTTGCGGACCATTTCTGCCCCTTTTTGCCCTTCTTGTTCCCCAAGTTCATAGGCAACATTGAGTTTATTATCCGTTTGTTTCTTGCCATTCACAATCTGGCTGTAGCCATCAATATAGACTAGGTTGTCACGCATGAAGCTGACTAGCTTGATTTTCTTATCCGAACCACTAACATTCAACACCATAATCGTGTCTGTGCGAGTTTCTGCACTATTTTGACCAATACGGCCATCTGTCCCCATGATTAGGATATTCACCCCGTCTTTAGTATCTTGACCATTAAAGACCTCTACTTGTGCCGCTTTTGCATCAGCTGGCTTATTGCTAGTAGTTGCCGACTGGAAACCTCGAAGGAACATAATAATCATGCCCGCAGCCACACAGGTTATCAACAGTAAAAGCCAAATTAGAACTCGTTTAAAAAATCTTCTTGGTTTCTTCTTTTTTACTTCTGGAAGAGAGGAAAATTTCTGATGTCTATTCGAGCGACTTTGATTGGAATATTGTGGAATTCCAATGTCCTTCCCTAGATTTTTTTCCCTTTCACCTTCATTAGAGGGAAATCCACCGTCCATTTTTCTTTTTAAATAGTCAAATTCTCTCTTTTCTCTGTCATTTAGGTAATGAATATTCTTAAAAAGGTAGTCATAGCGTAACTTCTCATGATGACTTAAAGGGCTTTCTTTGCTCATAGGCTCTCCTTTCCTAAATCCCTAATAGTGAAAATAGGGTAGGTCCCCAGTATCTTGTACTGGATACCAATTGTTTCTAGTTCTTGTCTGGCAAAATGAACCAGCTCTTTGGCACTATAATCCACATCTATGATGAAAAAGTATTCACCTAGTGCCGTTTTGAGGGGACGACTTTCTATCTTGGTTAAGTCAATACCTCGCCAAGCAAAGGTTGAAAGAGCCTTATAAAGTGCCCCAGGAAGATTGTCTGGCAAGGTTAAGGCCAAACTCATTTTTTCAGTTTGTGATTGCAAAGGGATAGCGGGAATCTCAGACCCTAAAACCCAAAAACGAGTGAAATTGGCCTCCATTTCTTGGATATCTTCTGCTATCAATTCCAAACCATACTCTCTAGCTGAGTTTCTAGGCGCAATAGCTGCAAAAGGTTGGTCTGGATGTTCAGCAATAAAGCGAGCTGCATAAGCTGTACTTGCCGTCACTTCAAGCTGAGCTTCTGGATAATGCTCCTCTATGAATTTCTTTCCCTGAGCCAGAGCCTGAGGATGAGAAAAGATTTTCTCAATTTCTGACTGACCAGGAACTACCATCAGCTGCTGATGAATGGGTTGTACGATTTCTGCAACAGCCTGAATATCCGCCTGATGAAACAGATAGTCTAAGCTTTCATGCACACTCCCCTCAATGGAGTTTTCAACTGGTACCACAGAATAGTCCACCAAGCCCTGTTCATAGGCCTTAATAACATCTGTGATATTAGCAAAAGCCTGCAATTCCTCTTTGGGAAATGCTGTCTGCACAACATGATGCGAAAAAGATCCCTTGGGACCTAGATAGGCAATTTTCATCTCAGTTCCTCTATAATTTCCTCTGGGCTTAGCTTGGTCACATCCAGAACTTGACTGGCTACTTCCTCATACCAAGCTTGTCTTTCTTGGAAAATACTGGCCAGTTCTTCCTTGCTTTTGTTAAGAAAGAGCGGGCGCTGATTGTCCTTATCAGCTGCGATACGTTGGTAGAGGGTTTCAAAATCTGCTTTTAGATAGATGTTATCGGGATTGGTTTTGAGCAAGTCACGATTTCTCTGAGACACGACTACTCCTCCGCCAGTTGACACAACTCGATCCGTTTTTAGTAAGTCAGCTAGGACTTCTGACTCTACTTGACGAAAGGCCACTTCTCCTTTTTCAGCGAAGAAATCCGCAATGGACATGCCCAAATGTTCCTCGATTAAGGCATCCATATCGATGTAGTCTGGGTCCAATCCTCTAGCGATTGTTGACTTGCCAGCCCCCATAAATCCAAGTAATACCTTAGCCATGAATCAAGCTCTCCAAATCATCAAAGAAGCTAGGATAGCTGGTATTGATGGCTTCAGCACGGTCAAGTTCCACTTCTCCATCTGCAACCAAGAGGGCTGCGATGGCTGTCATCATTCCAATTCGATGGTCACCAAACGTATTGACTCTAGCGCCATGAAGTCTTGATTTTCCTTTGATAATCATCCCATCTGCTGTAGGAGTGATATCCGCCCCCATGCTATTTAAGGCGTCTGCTACTACCTGAATGCGGTCTGTTTCCTTTACCTTGAGTTCCTCAGCATCCCTAATGACCGTTACACCTTGTGCTTGTGCCGCTAGAAGGGCAATAATAGGTAATTCATCAATCAAACGTGGAATCAAGGCTCCACCTATCTCTATTCCTTTGAGGCCTGAAGACTCGACAGTCAAGGTTGCTGATTTAGCGACTGAATCGATTTCAGTTATTTCTAGTTTTCCTCCCATGGCACGAATGACATCAATAATACCAGTACGCGTTTCATTGATGCCCACATTCTGCAGCACCACACGAGAATCTGGCACAATCAAACCTGCGACCAACCAAAAGGCTGCACTGGAAATATCTCCTGGCACAACTACCTTTTGTCCGGTAAGTTTTTGTGGTCCTTGGACTGTAATTTTCTTGCCATCCACACTTAAATGACCACCAAATTGCTGAAGCATATCTTCGGTGTGGTTACGAGTACATTCTTTCTCGATAATAACGGACTCCCCCTGAGCCTGTAAGGCTGCAAACATCAAGGCGGACTTGACTTGGGCAGAGGCGATTGGCAACTCATAGTGAATAGGTGTAAGGTTTTTCGTCCCTTTTAGGCGAAGAGGAGGCAGGTCTCGCTCGGTTTGCCCTGCAATGCTAACGCCCATTTTTTTCAATGGAATCGTCACACGATCCATAGGACGTTTAGAAAGACTATCATCTCCAAACATCTCTACTTCGAAGTCTGCACCAGCAAGGACACCTGAAATCAGGCGAATCGAGGTGCCAGAATTCCCCATATCCAAGGCGTTTTGCGGAGTTTTTAAGCCATCCATATCTACACCTTGAATCGTAATCACACCGTCTTTATCTTCTATTTCAACACCAAGATCACGAAAAACCTGCATGGTTGAGAGAACATCCTCTCCACGCAGAATATCATAAACCTTAGTCTCGCCCTCAGCCAAACTTCCAAAAATAATCGAACGGTGGCTAATAGACTTGTCACCTGGAACCCGGATACTGCCATGTAAGTGGCGAATGTTTGTTTTTAGTTTCATAGTTGACCTCATACTTGCAATACTTTTTCTTATTTTATCACAAAAAAGCCAGAAATTCCTGAAATTTCTGGCTTTTATACAGATAAAATACTATTTCAATAATTCTGAAACAGGTTCAAAGACAATTTTTTCAATGTCTGAAAGGTAAATAGATAACTGTTGCTGTTTGGCAAAGAAATCTGACAAAAGAGCGTTCTCTTGGATTTGCTTGCTGAAAGACTGCATCTTTTCTTGGAAAGAGGCATCTGGCATTTGTCCCGTTTGCGCCATGACTTGGATTTCTTGCTGGAAGGCGAGGTAGTCTGCAAAAATCTTGCTAGCTTGTTCATCAGCTTGGATAGCATCTTTGGCTGACTTAACCGCCTTGTATTCTGGTAATTCGCGTAGACCGCGACTGAGTTCGTTTGCACTATCGTAAATATTTGACATGATTTTCTCCTTATTTGATGACGACTGTGTAGTCTGTATTTTCTGTAATTAAGCGCTCCGCTCGTTCCAAATCTTGAGCATTTTTAAATGAAATTTGTAGAATCCCGTGAACATCCTCACGGTTTTCTTCGTTGATGTGAATGTTGACCAAGGAAGTTCCACGTAGCAATTCCAAAATACGCAAGATGACATCTTCTTCATCGGGAACGTCGACATAGAGGTCGTAAGAGCTATCCACACCACCACGCTTATGGATTTCCATAGCCTGACGTTGCGCACGCGCCTGATTGAAAAAATTCCAAATTTGCTCTTCATCTCCCTTGCTGATGGCTTGTCCAACCTCATCTAGGCGATCCTTGAAATCCGCAATTCGATCTAGAATAGTCTCACGATTGGACAAGAGAATAGAAGTCCACATACCTGGCTCGCTTTCCGCAATGCGAGTCATATCTCGAAAACCACCCGCCGCAAAGCGTCTTGCCATCTCATGTTCTTGAGCATAAACTGCTGTCTGCTCCATAAGGCTGGAAGCCAGAATATGAGGAAAATGACTAATCTGAGAAGTCACCCGATCATGCTCCTTGGCATCAATCTCGATAAAACGAGCATGAAGGCCTGAAAGCAGATCCTTCATTTCCTCAAGTGTGTCAGGACTTGTCAGGCTCGAAGGTGTGAAGATATAGTAGGCATTTTCAAAGAGATTAACATCCGCAGAGGCAGCCCCTGTCTTGTGGCTACCAGCCATGGGATGGGCCCCGACAAAGCGAACAGGCTTGTCAACCAAATACTGCTCCGCCACATCTACAATGGCTGACTTGGTTGAGCCTGCATCCGAGATAATGACGCCTTCTTTCAAGTCTAAATCTGCCAGCTCTTTAATAAAAGCAATGGTCTGTTTGATTGGCAAGGTCAAGATGATGACATCTGCTAGAGGAGCGAAACTGGCAAAATCATCCGTCGCACGGTCTATCATTCCTCGCTCCAAGGCAATATCTCTCGAAGCCTGACTGCGATTATAACCTAAAATTTCATAATCAGGATGATCGCGCTTGATACCGAGTGCCATCGAAGCACCAATCAAACCGAGACCTGCGATATAGATGGTTTTTGCCATAAGGACTCCTTAATAGTTCTTTGTATAGTCTCGGTGTTTGGCAACTGCCTCTTTTAATTCTTCAAGATTATCTGATGAGAATTTTTCAAGGATTTCTTGCGCCAGAACCGTTGCTACAACGGCTTCCATAACTACACCAGCTGCTGGAAGGGCGGTCGGATCACTTCTCTCCACAGTTGCCTTGTAAGGTTCGTGGGTTTCGATATCCACACTCATAAGTGGTTTGTAAAGAGTGGGAATGGGTTTCATGACTCCACGAACAACGATAGGTTGCCCATTTGTCATACCACCTTCGAAACCACCTAGATTATTGGTGCGGCGAGTATAACCGTCTTCTTTAGACCAGAGAATTTCATCCATAACCTGGCTGCCTTTTCGGTAACCAGCTTCAAATCCAAGACCAAATTCCACCCCTTTAAAGGCATTGATAGAGACAACTGCTTGGGCCAATCGCGCATCTAATTTTCTGTCCCATTGGACATAGGAGCCAAGGCCAACTGGAACGCCTCCGACGACTGTCTCTACAACCCCACCGATGGTATCACCGTCACGCTTGATTTGGTCAATATAGTCCTTGATTTCCTGTTCCCGTTCTTGGTTGACAATAGAAACTTCAGACTGGGCAGCTCGTTCCTTAATCTCAGCAACTGTCAGATTTTCAGGTACATCGATTTCCTTGCCACCAAAGACCACAACATGGTTGGCAATCTCCATATCCAGCTCAGCTAAGAGACGTTTGGCTACTGCCCCAACTGCCACCCGCATGGTGGTTTCACGAGCTGATGAACGTTCCAAAGAATTTCGCAAATCATCAAAACGGTACTTGATTCCCCCTACCAAGTCGGCATGTCCTGGACGAGGATGGGTGATTTTTCGTTTGCTTTTAAGGCGGTCTTCGATGTCTTCTGCAGACATGATATCCAGCCATTTTTGGTGGTCCTTATTGATGACATCCATGGTAATGGGAGCCCCTGTCGTCTTCCCGTGGCGAACTCCCGAAGTAAAGACAACCTGGTCACTCTCAATCTTCATACGGCCACCACGACCGTAGCCACCCTGACGGCGTTTAAGGTCTCCATTAATATCCTCTGCTGTCAAAGGAAGTCCAGCTGGGATTCCTTCAATGATAGCCGTCAGACGGGGTCCGTGTGATTCTCCTGCAGTTAAATATCTCATTCGTTCTCCTTATTTTACCAAGTAGTCTTTAATCTCTTCCAGAGAAACTGGGTGAATGGTCGCTGATCCGAGCCCTGGTACCAAGACCAATTTCAAGGTGTTGCCACGCGCCTTCTTGTCATGAGTCAAAGCCTGATAAAGCTTGTCAACATCCCATTTTTCATAGTCAACAGGCAAACCAAATTTCTGGCACATCTCTTTGATGGACTGGGTTATTCCTTCTGGCATAAGACCTTTTTCCTCAGCAACCTTGGAAATCTGCACCATTCCCATGGCCACGGCCTCACCATGCATGACTTTACCATAACCAGCCGTTGCTTCAATGGCATGACCAATAGTGTGACCAAAGTTGAGGTAAAGTCGAACACCGTTATCCAACTCATCCTCAACCACCATCTTACGCTTCACCTGACAAGAATGTTCTATCAAAGTCTCTGCATGTTCCAGAATGCTCTCTACAGAACCATCCAGCTCCGTCAAGAGAGCCCAAAGTTCTGGATCCTCAATCAAGCCATACTTGATAACCTCACCCATCCCTTCAATCAACTCTCTTTTCCCGAGCGTTTCAAGGACAAGCGGGTCAATCAGAACCCCATCTGGTTGAGCAAAGGTACCCACCATATTCTTAGCAAAAGGAGTATTGACACCCGTCTTTCCACCGATAGAAGAATCAACCTGAGCTGTCAGACTGGTCGGTATCTGAACAAAGTGAATGCCCCGCATATAGGTAGAGGCCACAAAACCAGCCAGGTCCCCAACGACACCACCACCAAGAGCAACAATCCCATCGCTACGAGTCAGACCTTGCTTAACTAGAAATTCATAGACTTTCTGAACAGTAGTTAAATTTTTTCTTTCTTCACCTTCTAAAAAGTCAAAAACAGCTACCTGAAAACCAGCATCTTCTAGGCTGAGCTTGACCTTCTCTGCATAAAGAGAAGCTACATGGTTGTCGGTTACGATAACCACTTTTTGAGGTTGCCAGAGTTCTCGCAACCATTGACCAGCCTGAGCTAGACAACCTTTTTCAATCTGAATATCATAAGGATGACGTGGAATATCGATTCTGATTTTCATAGTAGGGTCTCCTTTTCACTATTTATATTTTTCTGTTAAGGACTGCCAAATCTCTTCTGTCGGCATTTCTTTACCTGTCCACAATTGAAAAGCTTCAGCAGCTTGATAGAGCAACATCCCCAGGCCATTGACGGCTGGATTGCCCTGACTTTTAGCCCATTTCAAAAATGGCGTGTCAAAGGGTTGGTAAATGATATCTGCGACCAAGAGAGTTTCTGGTAAATTGATGCTTTCTGGAACTGGGGACGACTGCCCATCCATCCCTACACTGGTCGCATTGACGAGCAGGTCCGACTCAGCAATCCTTGCTTGCAGTTCAGAAGCATCTTCTAAAGCATACAAGTCCACTTTAAAGCCTGTTTGCTCCTGTAACTTGTCCAGATAAGGTCTTGTTTTTTCCATGGAAGCTGAACGCACAAAGACAGAAATCTGACTGACGCCGTCCAAAACGGCTTGTGACAAGATTGATTTGGCCGCACCACCTGCGCCCAGAATGGTCATTTTCTTATCCGAAATTGTAAAAGAAGGCAAGCTCTTAAAAAATCCCTTGCCATCTGTATTATATCCAATTAACGTTCCGTCTTGATTAACAACTGTGTTGACCGCCCCAATCAAACGAGCCTCATCGCTCAACTCATCCAGATAAGGAATCACTTGCTCCTTGTAAGGCATAGACAGGTTAATCCCAAACATCTGGTAACGGCGAATATTGGCAACTGTTTCTGCCAAATCACCCGCTTCAATCTCCCAAGCTACATAGGCACCATTAATAGCTGTCGCCTCAAAGGCCCTATTGTGGATAAAGGGTGAAATAGAGTGTTTGATGGGATTGGCAACAACTGCAGCTAAACGTGTATAGCCATCAAGCTTCATCCAAAATCTCCCTGATTTTTTTCATACTTGATAGAGAAATCTGACCCGGTGCACTGGCCGCATCCATACTAGCAAAAGACC
Organism: Streptococcus oralis subsp. dentisani; assembly: GCF_002096685.1. Lineage (GTDB taxonomy): Bacteria > Bacillota > Bacilli > Lactobacillales > Streptococcaceae > Streptococcus > Streptococcus oralis_AD. The sequence goes on from NZ_NCVA01000041.1 coordinate 221,393, forward strand.
AGCTGGAACCTGTCACATCTGAAGTGATACGCGAAACCTTACCAATTTTCCCCATGGAAATGGTCACGTACTCTTGCTCAGGATTGAGTGTCTTGAAACCTCGCGTATAATTCATCAGGTCTAAAACATCCTGAGCTGTATTTGCCATTACCGATACCTTCACTACTTTTGGAGTCAAGCTGGTCAATTCAGACAAGATTTCCATCATGTTTTCAGGTGTTTCTTGGAAATTGTGATAACTCAAGACCAGATTTGGAAAATCCAACATCTCCTCAAAAACATCCTTGTGGCTGAAATACTCGAAATCTACATAATCCGGCTGATAGAGCTGAGCGACTTCCTTGATAATTTGAACATACTCTTCTGAGGAAAGTTCGATTTCTCCTCCCTCAGCGCGAGTTCGAAGGGTAAAGACAAGTTCGCGTCCTGCAAATTTCTCAAAGATAGCGGGTGCTACCTGTAAAATAGCGTCCTTTGCAAGAAAGTCCGCACGCCACTCGATGATATCGGCATCTTCATACCTAGTGGCATCCAGTTCTTGCGCTTCTTCTAAACTTCTTGGCATTACTGAGACGACTAATTTCATTTACTAACCTTCATACTAATCACCTTGAGGTAATTACTGCTTTCATCTTTTTTATTATAGGCAAAGTCTGCAGGAAGACTATATTGGTTTAAAATCTGATACCTTCTTCCTGCAAAACCTTTATCAATTTGTTCTGTAAATTTCTGGCGGGAAACATTGGCAGCATTAGTACTAGCAATGATAATGCCTCCCTGATTTAAAATCTCTAGACTCTGGGAAATCAACTTGTGATAGTCCTTAGCTACAGAGAATGTTTGTTTTTTATTGCGGGCAAAGCTCGGCGGATCAAGCACAATCACATCATAGGTCAAGCCTTTTCGCTTGGCATACTTGAAGTACTCAAAAACATCCATGACGATAAAACGGTGATTATCCGTGCTGAGTCCATTTGCCTGAAAATGAGCTTCTGACAGCTCTCTGGACCGTTTGGCCAAGTCGACAGAAGTCGTCTCACTAGCGCCTCCCATAGCTGCAGCAACTGAAAAGGCAGCCGTATAGGAAAACATATTGAGCAAGGATTTGCCCATGGCTAGACCGTCAACCAGACTCCCACGAACCTCATGCTGGTCTAGGAAAATCCCTGTCATCAAGCCATCATCCATAAAGACTTGATAGAGCACGCCATTCTCAAGAACAGTAAAGTAATCTGGCGCTTCCTCACCATAAACATAGGCAGACTCGTAGTCTAGACCTTTAAAACGAATCTTCTCATAAGCACCCAAGACCTCAGGGAAAACTTCCTTAAAAGCATTTATGATCAGCTTACGAATCTGGTAAACAAAGGAGTTGTACCAAGAAAAGACAGCATAATCTCCATAGAGATCAACAGTCAGACCACCAAAACCATCCCCCTCTTGGTTAAAAAGGCGAAAGGCAGTAGTCAAGTCATCCTGATAATAAGGCTTTCTAGCTTCCTTGGCCTTACGAAACAGGATTTCAAAAAAAGCTTGATTGAAACGAACCTTTTCCTTGCTGATGAACCAGCCAATGCCCTTGTTCTGCTGAGAAAGATAGGCACTCCCTAAAAACTTCCCGTCTTGAGTAAGAACTTCTACTTCCTGATCCGTCAGATCAATATCTGTTAAATCGCTTGCTTCCAAAAGAACTAGACCCTTAGCTAGCTTTTTTTCAACACGTCTGCTGACCCTAATTCTATTCATAGCTACTATTATAGCAAATTTTATGACAATTCTCAAAAAAGAAACCGTTTAACCATCTGTACTTTAGTTTATTAAGTGTCATTTTTGTTAATATAAGTTTACTCAATTTACTTTTTCACCAAAACATCCTTTCCCTTGTAATGGAAGGAGAGTTTCCACGCGCTAAAAATAGACAAAATCATAAATGAGTATAGAATCTTGCGCAAACGTTTGCCTAGTTCTAAACTTTATGGTAGAATAAAACACAACATTGATAAGCAAGAGGAAAAACAATGCAAAATCAGACACTTATGCAATACTTTGAGTGGTATCTGCCTCACGACGGCCAACACTGGACGAGATTGGCAGATGACGCAGAACACCTAGCAAATCTTGGTATCAGTCATGTCTGGATGCCACCTGCCTTCAAGGCAACCAACGAAAAAGATGTAGGCTATGGCGTTTATGATCTTTTTGACCTAGGTGAATTTAACCAAAAAGGGACTGTCCGCACCAAGTATGGGTTTAAAGAAGATTATCTTCAAGCCATTCAAGCCCTAAAGGTAAAGGGAATTCAACCTATGGCGGATGTAGTCCTCAATCACAAGGCTGCTGCTGATCACATGGAAGCCTTTCAGGTTATTGAAGTGGACCCTGAGGACCGTACCGTTCAACTAAGCGAGCCCTTTACTATCAATGGCTGGACTCACTTCACCTTTGATGGTCGCCAAGACACCTACAATGACTTCCACTGGCACTGGTACCACTTCACAGGTACGGACTACGATGCCAAACGCCGCAAGTCTGGTATTTACCTGATCCAAGGAGACAACAAGGGTTGGGCCAACGAGGAATTGGTCGATAACGAAAACGGTAACTACGACTACCTCATGTATGCTGACCTAGACTTTAAGCATCCTGAAGTCATCCAAAACATCTATGACTGGGCTGACTGGTTTATGGAAACGACGGGTGTAGCTGGTTTCCGCTTGGATGCCGTTAAGCACATCGACTCCTTCTTTATGAGGAATTTTATCCGTGATATGAAGGAGAAATACGGCGAGGATTTCTATGTTTTTGCTGAATTTTGGAATCCAGATAAAGAAGCCAATCTAGACTATCTCGAGAAAACAGAAGAACGTTTTGACCTTGTCGATGTTCGCCTCCACCAAAACCTCTTTGAAGCTAGTCAGGCTGGAGCAAGCTACGACCTTCGTACTATCTTTACTGATAGCTTGGTTGAACTCAAGCCTGACAAGGCTGTAACCTTTGTCGACAACCACGATACCCAAAGAGGTCAAGCCCTTGAGTCTACTGTTGAAGAATGGTTCAAACCAGCAGCCTATGCCCTCATTCTATTACGTCAAGATGGGCTTCCATGTGTTTTTTACGGAGACTACTACGGTATCTCAGGAAAATACGCCCAACAAGATTTCAAAGAAGTTCTTGATCGTCTCCTAGCCATCCGAAAAGACAGGGCCTATGGAGAGCAAACAGACTACTTTGACGATGCCAACTGTGTCGGTTGGGTTCGTTCAGGTGCTGAACATCAATCCCCAATCGCTGTTCTTATCTCAAATGATCAAGAAAACAGCAAGTCTATGTTTGTCGGGCAAGAATGGGCTGACCAAACCTTTGTTGATCTCCTTGAAAATCATCCAGCACAAGTTACGATCAATGCTGAAGGTTATGGAGAATTTCCAGTAGCAGCAGGTTCAGTCAGTGTCTGGGCAGCAAAATAAACCTATCCGTTACAAGCCAAATCCGACTGGATTTGGCTTTTTTTGTATGCACAAAAAGACCTACCCAAATGGATAGATCTTTACTTGATTACAATTTACCAGCTACTGCATCCAAGAGTTCTTGGATTTTAGCTTGGTTGCTTCCTCCTGCCATGGCCATGTCTGGTTTACCACCACCACGTCCATCGACGATTGGTGCCAATTCTTTGATCACATTACCTGCATGCACATCTTTTGTCTTGCTAGCTACAAGAACGTTCACCTTGTCACCGATAGCGGCAACTAGGACAAGCACATCAGAGTAGTCTTTTTGTTTCCAGTTATCCGCAAAGGTACGAAGGGCACCTGCATCTGATACAGAAACTTGGCTTGCAATGTAACGGTGTCCGTTGACTTCCTTCACATCCTTGAAGACATCGCCAGCAGCTGCGGCTGCGGCTTTTTCCTTCAACTCTGCATTTTTTTTTTGCAATTGACGGAGTTGCTCTTGAAGTCCTTCAACCTTGTGAGGCACTTCCTTGAGTTGAGGTGCTTTCAAGGTTGCTGCGACGGCTTTCAGAGCGTCTTCTTGTTCGCGGTAGGCTTCAAATGCTTCCTTACCAGTCACTGCCAAGATACGGCGAGTTCCTGAGCCGATCCCTTCTTCTTTGACAATCTTGAAGAGACCAATCTCAGAAGTGTTGCCAACGTGGGTACCACCACAGAGTTCCACTGAGTAGTCACCGATGGTCACAACGCGGACTTCTTTACCGTATTTCTCACCAAAGAGAGCCATAGCTCCCATTTCTTTAGCCGTATCAATATCTGTCTCAACAGTTTCCACTGCGATGGCTTCCCAAATCTTCTCATTGACTTGCTGTTCAATGGCGCGCAACTCTTCAGGAGTCACAGCTTGGAAGTGAGTAAAGTCAAAGCGAAGAAATTCTACTTCGTTCAGAGATCCTGCTTGTGTCGCATGGTGGCCAAGGATATTGTGAAGGGCAGCATGGAGCAAGTGAGTGGCTGTGTGGTTCTTCATGACACGATGACGACGGTTGGTATCGATAGCCAAGGTGTATTCTTGGTTCAAAGCAAGTGGTGCAAGAACTTCAACAGTATGAAGAGCTTGTCCATTTGGAGCTTTTTGCACATCCGTCACAGTAGCTACGACATTTCCTTTAGCATCCAAGATTTGACCGTGGTCAGCTACCTGTCCACCCATTTCCGCGTAGAATGGAGTCTCTGCAAAGATAAGAGAGGCGGTTCCTTCAGATACAGCTTCTACTTCAGCATTGTCCGCTACGATAGCCACCAACTTAGAAGGCAATTGGCTGGCGTTGTAGTTGAAGACACTTTCCACTGTAATGTTTTGAAGGGTTTCATTTTGCATAGCCATTGAGCCACCTTTGACAGCTGACGCACGCGCACGTTCTTGTTGCTCTTTCATGGCTGCTTCAAAACCTTCACGGTCTACAGTCATACCAGCTTCTTCAGCGATTTCTTCTGTCAACTCAACTGGAAATCCATATGTATCGTAGAGTTTGAAGACATCTTGCCCCGCGATAACGTTTTGACCTTTGGCTTTCAAGTCAGCTACGATGGTTTCTGCAAAGTGTTGACCTGAGTGAAGGGTACGGGCAAATGACTCTTCTTCGCTCTTCACGATTTTTTCGATAAAGTCACGTTTTTCAAGCACTTCTGGGTAGTAGCTTTCCATAATTTTTCCAACAGTTGGAACGAGTTTGTAAAGGAAAGGCTCGTTGATACCCAATTTTTGACCGTGCATAGAAGCACGACGGAGCAAACGACGAAGGACATAACCACGACCTTCATTTCCTGGAAGAGCACCATCACCGATGGCAAATGAAAGAGAACGAATATGGTCTGCGATGACCTTAAAGCTCATGTTATCGCCATCTTGGTCGTAGACCTTACCTGACAATTTCTCAACTTCACGGATAATCGGCATGAAGAGGTCCGTTTCAAAGTTTGTCTTAGCCCCTTGGATAACAGCCACCAAACGCTCCAAACCAGCGCCCGTATCAATGTTCTTGTGTGGCAATTCCTTGTACTCACTACGAGGAACAGCAGGGTCTGCGTTAAATTGTGACAAAACGATGTTCCAGATTTCGATGTAACGATCGTTTTCGATATCCTCTGCAAGCAGACGAATACCGATGTTTTCTGGATCAAAGGCTTCTCCACGGTCAAAGAAGATTTCTGTATCAGGTCCAGAAGGTCCAGCACCAATTTCCCAGAAGTTGTCTTCGATTGGGATCAAGTGGCTTGGATCCACTCCCACTTCAATCCAGCGGTTGTAAGAATCTTTATCGTCTGGATAGTAGGTCATGTAGAGTTTTTCAGCAGGGAAGTCAAACCACTCAGGGCTTGTCAAAAGCTCATAAGCCCAAGTGATAGCCTCATCACGGAAGTAATCACCGATAGAGAAGTTCCCCAACATTTCAAACATGGTATGGTGACGCGCAGTCTTCCCTACGTTTTCAATATCGTTAGTACGGATAGCTTTTTGCGCATTGGTAATACGTGGATTTTCAGGGATAATGGTTCCGTCAAAGTATTTCTTAAGGGTTGCTACCCCAGAGTTAATCCACAAAAGAGTTGGGTCATTTACAGGAATCAAGCTGACTGATGGTTCTACAGAGTGGCCTTTGCTTGCCCAGAAATCTAGCCACATTTGGCGAACTTGAGCACTAGATAGTTGTTTCATAATATCTCCTTATTTACTTGCTTAATTTGATTGGCTTTCCAGCATTTCCACATAGTCAATCGCGACACAAAGGGAAATGACCAGATCTGCATAAGAGTCTTCATAGACAGTTACGGTGTAAGTCGAGGTCAAATGGAAAATCTCTTTCCGAATCTCGGCAATCACTTGGTCACGGTCATCCAGCAATTTGAAATTCAAATCCCAGATATTGCCCTCGATACGAAGCCCCAGATTGTCAAACTCATACTTATCTCGAAAGAAGGTCAACTTCTTACGAATAACGAAATTTGAACCGTTTCGTAACTGGATAGTAAAGCGAGGAAGCAAGGTGAAAAATTCTTTACTAATCTCACTGATTTGCTCACCATAGGCGTCATAGATGGTAAAGGTCTTAGGAATTTGGAAGAAAGAGCCTTCCACCTGATAGTTCACTACTCCTCTGTCATCCTTGATATCAAAGCGTTCGCCCCCAAGACGAAACTTTTGTTTCACGAGAAATGTCTTCATAAACACCTCCAAAAATCAAAAGACAAGTTCACATCACGAAGGGCGAAAAACCGCGGTACCACCTTCATTCAATGAACTTGTCATTCTCTTATTCTTATGCAATTGTATGATTGAGTAGCATGACTTCCTACCTTAGATGGCTCGCAGCACCGCCATTTCTCTGGACTAAGACAACTGAAAATCAATTCTCAACTTTCTTATTATATCGTTTTTTGAGTTCTGCGTCAACTAGGAAAGCAAGCACTTGCAATCACATTATATCTATCATCAGCAAATCGATTTATTGATAAAGTATATTATTGACGAAGTAAGTCAAGCATTTCATTATTGAGTGTTTGATAACAAGAGAAATAGCTATCATCAATCTCAAATGTATCTTGTAAAATAAAGCGCAAGGTATCTATTGTCTGTTGCAATTTCTTTGAATTGACTAGTTTACTATCAATCTCTGACAAGCCATGTGCAACCTTATTTCTCTCACCATTTAAGCTATTTATTAGCTTTATTGACTTAATTAATTCAGGAGAAACTTGATAATAAGATAGAATATTTTCATAAGACAAGAGATTTAAGGTTGACTGAGGGGAATAAATTCTTTCCTTCTCATCTTTTATACCCTTGGCTTTCTTAAATTCTAGGTCAATGAAATCTAAAATAGCTTCAAAATCCTTGTATTCTTCATTTAACTTTGGAAAAGTCCCATCATATTTGATTAAATCTGGATAATCTTTCTTTATCTTCTCCTCGATGATAAATTCAACATAAGACTTTGATTTGATTAAGACATCAGCAACCTGCCCTCTCTCTTTCAAAACTTCAATCATTAAAAAGTAATTAAGAGCTTTTTTCTCAACCTCTGTGAGTGAATATCCCTGAATATCTTTTAAAATCGCTTGAGTTTTAAATACTTTTACAAAATCATTTAATATGTCTCTTAAACGAGCTAATTTCTTTTTAGAAAGTAATTTATTGTATTCTTTTCTAGTAACTAATTCTTCCGCAGCAAGATAATCATAAGAAGAGATTAAATTTCTTAAGTGGCGCTTGATAAGAGACTGATTGAATTTCTCTGCTTCATCTTTGATTGTACGATTTTCGTAATCCTTTTGATTATCCTCGTTCTCGTCAAAAAGCTTCTGCTCACCTTCACTTGTAAGGGGCACATACTTTCTGTTTGCAGATTTGTTAGGAGTTGCAACCTGTATGGCTTGCGTATTATAATCATTAATTCGATTTAAGGCAAATAAAGCAGAAATAATCTGAGGTGTCCCTGAAGATAGATTTAAGATTAATTGATGATCTGTTCCAGAATATTTTTCAATAATCTGTCCCATCACTTCATACATTTTATCAAACAGATAGACTTCATCATTTTTCAATATGATTGATTCAATAACCACTTTAGGATGATAACCCTCTATTGAACATAATGCTTTCTCAACAAGATCTTTTTTTACTAACATTTCTTCACTATAAACCAAAACAATTTGTTCAGGTCTATATGTTCGAGCAATATGTAATAAAGCTGCATCTCGATTATTGCTTATCGAATCTGTCGTTCCAACTGCTGAAATTAAAATTTCCAAGATATTCTACCTCTCATTATTTCAGTAATTCTAATAATTCCTTATTTAAGTCCTTGTAAAAGCTAAAATCCTTCTCAACGAGTTGATACTGTTCCTTGACTAGCCCCTTTAAGGTTTTTAGGACAGGACCTAACTGTTTTAATTCCTCAGAATCTAATGGATCCAATTTATGAGCTACAGTATTTCGAGTTGAATTCATGCTAATAACTGGTTTGATTTTTTTATATTGATTCCACTCATGTTTTTCTTTTAAGATCTTACTATAATCCCAAATCCCGAGATAATATTTCTCTGATTCACTCACGTAATTATCCAAAAATCCTGGATAACGATTTTCGATATAATCTTCTAAGATAAACTCTGTAAGGTTTTTAATTCTAATCAGACCTTCACTAAAATTACCACGTTCTTTTTGCAAATCAATAGTCAAATAAGCATTTAATACTTTTTTCTGTTCTTCGCTCCATTTTTTCTTTTGGAGGACTTGAGGTACAGCTTGCCTGTCTAATGAATCTACAATATCTTGCAACTTCTTGCGACATTCTTTCAAACCAGGAAAGTCTGATAATTGATTAGCAACCTCTAAACTAGCTTTGTAATCATATTTCGTAATAAAATCACGTAAAGTTTTCTTCATTAAGCCTTGTTTAAACTTCTCTGAAGTATCTTCAATGGTTCGGTCGATATAGTCCTGTTTGTTATCTAAGTTCGTATCAATCAGTGCGTCAATATCTTCTGAATCATCATGTCCAACTCCTGCATTTGAATCATTTTCAGGACTTGAAACTTGTACTGCCTTGACATTGATTTCACTAAGTCTATTAATCACAAACAAAGCCGATTTTACTTGAGGAGTTGCACTTGAAAGATTGAGAATAAATTCGTCGTCTTTTGTATAATACTTTTGTATAATAGCATCAAATTGTTCATACATGGTATCAAAAACAAATACATCTTCATTCAAGATAATTGGTTCATGACATACAATTTCTGGGAGGTATTCAGAATCGATAGAGTGAATTACTTTATCAATATCATCTTTCTTACTAATTGTTCTCTCTGAAAAAACAATAATTATCTTTTCTGGACGGTATTTTCTCGCAATATGAACTAAAGCCCCATCGTGAAAATTACGGATTGGATCTGTATCACCCACTGCTGAAATTAAAACCTTCATCAACTAATCTCCTTAATTAGGAAATTAGCTTTCCCCATTTCATAGAAAGACTCATCATTCATTATCAGTTTTCGAGTTGCTTGTGTTGTTTTAACATTTTTCATTGGTGCTTTTGTTAATTTCAACACTCCCTTACCAACCATCTTTGTCTTCATTCGACTATACCGTTTTTGTAAGATTCCATCCGCTTGTTGAAACAAGGTCTTTGTCCAGGCTCCACTTCCAGCTCCCAAATAGATAGGATATTGAAGATTTGGCTGAATCTTATTTTCAGGAAAATCTGATAAGAAAAATTCTTTATATTCTTTGTAAAAAGCTTGCGCTCTCTGTCCTAATTCCTCAATTAGGATTCCAGCTTCCTTTGTAGTTGTAGTAATGGTGAAATTGATTTTAGTTAAGGGCGCGATTGCTTCCCTATATAAAGGAAGAGGCTTAGCAGTTAAGGACTTGGCTGAATAATCCCATTTTTGAACTAGAATAATCTGCTCATTGTTAAATGGCTCACTATCACTAACACGAATGGCATTAAACAAGTCATTAAATTCTTGACCCTTTTTGGCACCCCATGGAATCATCTTCTTGTTTTCTTTAGGACTTCTCCCGCGAAAATCAACTGCATTCTTATTGTTCCAATCAGGATTTGTGTTCATTAAGATGGTTCGAATAGCTCCCTTTAAGGAACTACCTGGAATATACGGACTCCCAAAAGGGTCTCTAATAAATTTTGCCACTTCATTTATCGTACCTAATTTGGAATCGCGATTATTTTTTTCAATTTCCAAACCAGTCTCAACAATCCGATAACCACCGAAATCACGATTAGATATCCGGTTATCATCCAAGAAGGAAATCAAGCGATTATTTCTGGCGTTTGGCTTTGTCTCCTGTAAAAAACGCTCAAACTTTCGATCGTATCCGTTCTCCACCATGCGATTATAAAACTTACCCATATCAGGGAAATAAAAGTACCCATTTTCATAGATAAATTCTCGAGAAGTATATTTTTCACCATTCCCAATATGGATAGGGGCCATAGCTAGGAGGCTGAATTGAAAGGTTCTATATTCTGTTTTCATCTTTCTCCCTCCATCTTGAAAAATAGTGGTTTAGCATAATTTAATACTTCATGTGGGAAATCAAGAGGTCTTACATCCACAATCTGTCCTGAAAAGGTTTCAGAGAAAGTAGATCCAGAAGCAAACTTATATAAATCCTGCTTACGGTAATTTTCCTTAGTTTCTGTACTAAAAGCAAAACCACTTGATTTACTTAGTAAATAGGAACCAGTTTCCATAGCATATTCAAGTTCCTTTTCGACTGGTAGAGAAGTCGTTAAGGTCATGACTGTTCCTTGATGAACCTTGGTGAGACGATTTTTAAAAGCATCAGGTATATCGGTAATTGTCAAATCAAATCGTCCATAGCCACTAGATCGTTTGCCCCCAATTCCTGTATACTGCAAACTTGTCATGAGTTCATTCAAGAGCTCAGAATCGTTAGCAATCACGTAAAGACAAGACTCATCTCTAAATCTAACAGTAGAAACTTGATAAAGAGCCCCATCTACATGAGGTTGGTTTTTAGTGACGATATTTGTTACTGCATGTTCTGCGTCTTCAAAAAGCGTCCCATTTACATAAGAATCAAATTTATCCAAAGGGATAAACTGAAGTTTCTTTGCCATCTTCGCTTGACGTCTTACTTCCTTGACATCCGTTGTTAAGTCCGGCTGTTCAAACTTTGGAAATCCTATCGGCTTCGGTAAAAATGGACTTGACTGATAAGGAAAGGCATCAGTCAAAACAAATTCATCTTGACCCGCTATTGACACGAATTCCTCCATTTTCCCCATTTTTTTGGCCTCAATAGCTAAGGCAGAAAATAATCGGTCGGCTGCAAAAGTCATTTTAGAACTATCCAGAGTACCTGCTCCAAAGTGCGCAGTATGGAAGTTCATAATATACATCTTATAGGTCATACTAGACCTCCGTAGTTAAAAGTTCATTCAATCTACTAACATCATAGTTTCCGAAAACTGTATTTGCTTTAAGATCCTCAAAAACAACTTTACCATATCCACGAGAGCCAGAACCACCTAAATAATCAAGTTCCAACAGTTTTAATCCATCAAGAATCACTTTGAAGTCTTCTTCTACTTGAGCTTGACTCTTGTCTGTCACCTCATAGATCAACTCAAATCCAAAGACACTGTCTCGGATGGCACGTTCAATCTGTCTTGGATTTGCTTCAGCAGTGATACGATCAATAGTATTTTCAAACTTAACTTCAGTATAACTTTTGACAGCTCGTGAATCTAAATCTTTTTTGTTAGTTAGAAAGGCATCTCTAAAAATGAGTCTTCCTACTTTATAGTTTTTGTCTGAACTATTCCCAAAGAGACGACTAATAATTTCCCCATCGTCTCCTGGTTTTTCTGCTAATTTAGTATTATATACTTTTGCTAGAAGGGTACGCATTTTCCCTTTGATACTAGAGCCTGGAATAATGGGTAAGTTAGTAATTGGATCTTTAATCACCGGTGAGTCCGTAGCCCCAATTGCTGCAAAGGCATTACTTGTTCCAATATGAAGTCCTGTCTCTAGACGAATTTGTCCTGTTACTTGAATTTTTGCAAATGCCATTAATCTTTTCCTCCATAAAATCTGAAATAAGCTACTAGTGCTTCCATATAGCGGCAAAAACGTTGGAGGCTTTCCTTATTGTTTATTTCTTTTAGAATGTCTAGAATCTCAGCCTTTTTCACCAAGTCTTTAACCGCAGTTTCTCGGCCCGATTGATAAACAAACTGCACTCTCAAATAAGCAATTTTATCAGCCAATTCCTTATACTCTCTAACCTTACTTTCATCAAAAAGATTACTAGTTAAATTTAATAGATTTCGAATTTTAGTAGTTGTTAAAAAAAATCTAATTTTATTATTTCTATGATCTTTAGTATGATTTAATGATTTAATAACATTCTCTGCCTTATCTACGTAATTATCATCTGTTAAAATTGCCATCTATGAATCCTTTCTAATCTCATAAATATATAGAAGTAAAGCTATCTCTGCTTCCTTACGTTCAGTTTCGCTACCTGTATACCAAGAAAAGAATAAATCTTTAAACTCTTTAAACTCTTCTTTTTTATCCTTAGAAGTCTGATCTTCTAAGCGGGTCAAATAATAGGCTAATCGAGCAATATTCATACGATCGTAGTTCCGAAGGAGCTCAATAAGTCTATATACAAAACTCTTTCCTCGCTCATCTTGAATATTAAAGTAGTAACGAATACTCTTCAGTTTCCCATTATAGACATTGTCAATAAATTGGTCGAACTTCAAGGTATAATTTTTTTCAAAAAGGGAAATACTATCCTTGTCGTTATCCTTGGCTGCTCCTTCTAACTTACCAGTTTCTTCAGCCATGAGGCTAACTGGAGTTTTATCTGGAAATAAACCAATCCCTGCTGATAGGGTTAATTTACCATTTGTCCACTTGATAAAGTTTTGTCGAAGACAAATAGTGAATTCAACAATATCCTGCCAGGAACCGATAGCAAATACATCATCTCCACCGGCATAGATGATCGATAGTTTTTTCTCTTTGGCAAACTGGTTGATATAGACCTTAAAGAAGAGACTCATACTTCTAGAGAAGGTCGCCGAGCGTGCCAGAGTATTATACTTGCCACTATCTTGATAAGAGAAGCCTGCCATAAAGGCTGCTCCCAGGTCATCCACATCTAGTCTAACGACAGCTAGACGCTTGATGCCTTGACCAGACTCCTGAGATAGTTTAGCATACTCGTAAATCTCATCATACTTGTAATCTCCGACAAAGACATGGGTTGCTTTTAGGATATCTGTGTTATAGCTGTTCTTGACATAAACACGGTCCCACTCTTCTTTAGCAAGGTCGGCTTTGGAAATACCTCTAATATAGGCTCCCGGACCTATCGGCAGGCCTTTTTCTTTTGTGACAATATAGTAGTCTTCTTGTATCTCCTTGGCAAAGCGATACATTCCTGCACAGATATGGCAGACCTCTTGGTCATTAGACTTGGTAAGCTTTTCTACGGAATGGCAAATTGCACATTCTCTCTGGGAACTTTTCCCTCCTTGGTTGAGTTCAAGGAGAGTTTTGGCATCGTAACGAGAAATTTTCTTTTGGGAAATCATCCGACTAGTTGTTTGATAGACTTTTCGATAGTCGGCCAGTGTCGTTGTCATATCATTGGCAGAAAACGGACTCCAGCCAAATGCTACGTATAAGCCTGTCTGAAAATGCTTGACCAAAAAGTGATTGAATTCTGCTTCAAAGCTAGCCAAGCTCTCTCTAGTTTTTTCGGTGTTTGGAAGGATAAAGTAGGCGTGCCCGCCACCGACGTAGAGGAGATTAGCCCTCGTAAGCTCTAACTTCTCCAGTAAGCTGTCAGCGATATGTTCCCCCATGAAATCTAGATACAAGGAACGTGCTTTTAGTTGCTTGGCTGCACCAGCTGTTGCGATATTGTAGATAAAATCCTGAATCCCTGACAAGTCAAAACTTGCTAGTAAAAAGGCCTTCTCGCTATAAAAAGCTTCTAAATCTTGCCCCAGTACCTTCTCATAGTCACGGCAATTCTTGTCTGCTAAATATTCCTCTATGGCTAGGGCAAAGCCAGCTGTTAGACGACTGTAGGTTGCTAGAGAAATATCCGATAATTCCTTGGTTCTTGTCGAAACAGGCACATAGGAAAGAGTAGACTCAAGGAGATTCAAAAGGGCATCTATCTCAGATTGGCTAAAGTCCAATCTCGCAAACTCTTTTTCTAAGGTTTCTACTATCAAGTCATAATCTGACTGGTCAGACGGCTCACTCAATCCCTTAGCATAGTTTGGTTCCCCGTCAAGCTCTAATGGTCGCGCATCAAGATATCGCTGACTAGGGGTATCTGAAAATACATTGAAGATATCCGATTGTTTGCTTAGGAAATCTTCTTTTCCTCCATGAGTATCTGCTGCTCCTTTTAGGCCTGAAGCAATCTTTGCGGCAGCTGACGTGATATAGACCAAACTATCAGGAGCTAAATCTGTCGGCAAATCACTAGAAGTCGCCTTTGCTATCTGCTGGGCTATCTTTTCATTATCTGAAAAGCGTCTAAACCATTCGGACCCAATGGTACCTAGGTCTTTCTCATCATGCCTGGAACCTTGAATCACCTTGCCGATAGCGTGCAAAAGCGATCCATAAACTAAATCAATCTTTTCTTTCTTCAAGTTCTAAACCTCCCATCCCTAAGCTAGTTTTCATACCGAGACCTGAATATTCCCCAAATTTTAGAAGCATATTGGCGTATGCTTTCAAGGTATTTGGACCTGTAATCTTAAAGGTTAATCTCCCCCTGAAACCAGGTATTTTTTTGCCATGGACTTTAAAATAGCTGGATTCCAATCGATAGCTGGTAATTCTACTATGCTTGACCAAGTAGTCCAAGGTTTCCTCTTCGATTTCCTGACGATTCTCGACCAGACGTGCATACTTCATCATCAAACTCTGAAAGATGAGACGCATGGTCGGAAAGAGCACGTACTCTCCCTGGGAGCGAAATCCTGTCGGAGTTTGAAAATGGATAGTGTAGAGTGACCGATCTTGATTTTCATTAAAAAACTCAAAGAGTTGCTCCGAACTGAGATCTTGCATGGACAAAGACTCCACCATGAGAGTCGGTAAATCATGAAGTTCTACTTTCTTGAGCTCCAATAGAACAGGCAAAATCTGCTTGACAGCCTCATCCGTTAGGAGATGAAGAGACCATAGGGTCTTATCCTTTTGATGGATGATTTTTAGTGAGTAGGGGTTGGTCTCCTGCTCATGTAGCCAAGTCACATAGTCTGGTTCTAGGTTTTCCATGAGAAAACCTTGGAATTTTGTCGATAGCTCGCTCGGTGATTGGTCAATCCGCTTAAATGATAGTTCGATGCGTTTCATATGCCTCCTTTATTGATACAATTGCGCTTTTGGTTTCTCATGAGCGCTTTTTTATTTTACTTTTGGAATCCTTTTCCCTTTTGAAACTGTCCCCTCTCGAGGTAGATAGGGAAATATACCTTTAATAGAGAAACTAAAGCTTACGGTTCTATTCGTAAGTTTCCGGCCCCTCGCGAGGTAGATAGGGATCTATACAAACGATTCATCGCAATCTGGATTGTTCTATCTGCGTTTCCGGCCTCTCTCGAGATGGATAGGTAGCTATACTGATTCAAGGTTATGCTCGTAACACTAACTTGGATGCAAACTTGTTTCCGGCCCCTCGCGAGGTAGATAGGTGTCTATACCTGAGTTTGACCAAAGTACAAACTCTGACTTTATCAAGTTTCCGACCCCTCGCGAGGTTGATAGGTGGATATACAAGTAGAAGATACTGAACGTGGATATGGATATATTGTGTTTCCGGCCCCTCGCGAGGTAGATAGGGAGATATACCAAATGGTCGTATGTTATCAATCAAGACCTCCTAAAGTTTCCGGCCCCTCTCGAGGTAGATAGGTATCTATACCCGGCTGGTGGTGGGAGGAGTCAGATGGCCCTTATCCGTTTCCGGCCCCTCGCGAGGTAGACAGGTGTTTATCTTCAAGGTAACTTCGCTAATGTTGGAAAATACATTTTCTAGTTTCCGTCCCTCTCAAGGTAGATAGGTAGCTATACCAAAAAGAAATTGAAGCTGACTATGTGAAACAAGAAGCGTTTCCTGCCCCTCCCGAGGTTGATAGGTATCTATAAAGTTATAGGAAACATCTACGAAAATCCTGAGCTTTTGGAGTTGCCGGCCCCTAACGAGGTAGATAGGTAATTATACTGAACTCGGATTCTTCTCTCATGTTGTAGGAAATGGGTTTTCGCCCCCTCTCGAGGTAAATAGGTAGCTATACTCTGGATGATAAGGGTATATTACGCTTTAAGAACGATGATGAGTTTCCGACCCCTCTCGAGGTAGATAGGTGGCTATACAATAACTGTGCAGCTTGCAGCATGACCAAGTTTCCGGCCCCTCGCGAGGTAGATAGGTTTCTATACAGTAGAGCAGTCACTGAAAGAGCTCATTATCTCAATGTTTCCGACCCCTCTCGAGGTTGATAGGTAGCTATACGGAGGTGAGTACATTATGCTGCAAAAAATAATTGTTAGTTTCCGGCCCCTCGCGAGGTAGATAGGTATCTATACTTTTTATGGCTTTTTATAATATTTGTTTTTGCACTTCGTTTTCGTCCCCTCTCGAGGTAGATAGGTATCTATACAATAGTACTTTTACCGTCGAGCAAAATAGTGTTTCCGGCCCCTCGCGAGGTAGATAGGTGGCTATACACAAAATCCTAACCAAGGACAAAATTCTAACCAAGGACAGTTTCCGGCCCCTCGCGAGGTAGATAGGTATTTATACAAGCACCGGTTCCTGCACAAACAATTGTGATGGAAAAGTTTCCGGCCCCTCGCGAGGTTGATAGGTAGCTAACAAAACAAGCTCGTATTGAAAAGTCTAAAGCAAACAACCAGTTTCCGGCCCCTCTCGAGGTAGATAGGTAGCTATACAATGGTAAATTTACTTAAAGGAAGAAAAGACTTGTTTCCGGCCCCTCGCGAGGTAGATAGGTAGCTATACACTGATCGGATGAATCTACGAGAGATTTGGTTAGCGTTTCCGGCCCTTCACGAGGTGAAGTGGGTGGTTTATCGGATGTATCATGGTATGCGAAACCTGAATTGTTTCCGACTTCTCGCGAAGTAGATAAGTATATATACCTTTCTATCTGGGTGGTCTGCTGATAAAGAGACGCTTGGTTTCCGGCCCCTCGCAGGGTGAATAGGTTGTTCTACACGAAATATGGCATTTACAGATACACATGTTCTTGGAGCGTTTCCGGCCCCTCTCGAGGTAGATAGGTATCTATACGGGTATGCACGCAATACTAACTTGGACGCTAACTTGTTTCCGGCCCCTTGCGAGGTAGGAGGTAGATAGGTTCTTATACAAGACTGTCAAAGAAGAAAACGCGAAAGCTAAGAAGTTTCCGGCCCCTCTCAAGGTAGATAGGTAGCTATACGATAGCTTTCAGTATTCGAAAAAGCGAAAATTTAGCGGGTTTCCGGCCCCTCGCGAGGTAGATAGGTATCTATACCAAAAATGGCTAAATTGAACCTTACAGAAATTAATGTTTCCGGCCCCTCGCGAGGTAGATAGGTATCTATACCAAAAATGGCTAAATTGAACCTTACAGAAATTAATGTTTCCGGCCCCTCGCGAGGTTGATAGGTATCTATACAAGAAAAAGAAAAATGGTACAACCCTCAGAAAATGTTGTTTCCGGCCCCTCGCGAGGTAGATAGGCACCTATACGTAAGCGGTACTGGTTCGACGAAGATGGTTACATGGCGTTTCCGGCCCCTCGCGAGGTTGATAGGTAGCTATACATTGTAGAACCTAAAAATGTGCTTCGACAAAACTTGTTTCCGGCCCCTCTCGAGGGAGATAGGGAGATATACTGTCTCAGTTCCTGATGTGAAGCCCGAAAAACATGCATTTCCGTCCCCCTCGAGAGGTAGGTAGGTATCTATACTTACCGTAAATTAAAAGGAAATCTCACTCTTTTTCAGCCGATGTTTCCGGCCCCTCTCGAGGTAGATAGGTAGCTATACCCCATATCTTGTATGTAAACCTATAACAAGCACTAGATATAACCTATTGGAAACTACTATTAGTATACCATATTTTGTAAGAGTTTTCATTTCTGAATACCAAATAAATCACATCTCTTTTTTATTCCTCCTAAATGTATAAAGGATACTATTTTATCACCAAAATTACTTTTTTCAAGCCCAAATATTAATTTTTCAAGAACGAAAAAAACGAACCAGCTTGACTGATTCGTTTCATAACTGCTAACTCCTACTTCCGATACATTTTAAACTGGAGGAAGAGGTCGCTATATTTGCCTGTCCATTTATGGTCAAATTTCTCATAAACTTCTAGGTTTTTCATGGTGTCAGCGTCTGGATAGAAGGATTTGTCTTCCTTGGTCTCCTCTGGGAGCATTTCCTTGGCTGGTAGGTTTGGTGTTGAGTAGCCCACATACTCCGCATTTTTCAGAGCATTTTCGGGTTTCAACATAAAATTGATAAAGGCATAGGCTGCATCTTGATTTTTCACGGTTTTTGGAATGACCATGTTATCAAACCAGAGATTGCTAGCCTCAGTCGGAACGACATACTTGAGGTTAGGATTTTTCTCCAACATCTGGCTGGCTTCCCCAGAGAAGGTCACCCCGATAGCAGCGTTGTTCTGAATCATGTAACCCTTCATCTCGTCCGCCACAATGGCCTTGATATTTGGAGTCAGTTTGTAGAGTTTGTCTACCGTTTCTTCCAACTGCTGAGGATCCTTTGAGTTGAGACTGTAACCGAGCGAATTAAGCCCTAGTCCCAATACCTCCCGCGCACCATCAAAGAGCATGATAGAGTTCTTGTACTCTGGTTTCCAGAGGTCATCCCAATGCTCAGGAGCCTCCTCTACCATGGTTTCATTGTAGACAATTCCCAAAGTTCCCCAGAAATATGGGATAGAGTACTGGTTATTTGGATCAAAAGACTGGTTGAGAAACTCAGAACCGATATTCTCAATTCCCTCAATCTTAGAATAATCAAGAGGAACCAAGAGATCTTCATCCTTCATCTTGTTGATCATGTACTCACTTGGGATGGCAATATCGTAGGTTGTTCCACCTTGCTTAATCTTGGTATACATGGCTTCGTTGGAATCAAAGGTCTCGTACTGGACTTGGATTCCTGTTTCTTCTGTGAATTGCTCCAAGAGTTCGGGATCAATGTAGTCTCCCCAGTTGTAGATAACCAGTTTTTGACTATCTCGACTGTTGATTTTACTATCTAGATGATGAGCAACTCCCCACAAGACGAGGATAATCGCTGTAATTCCTGCTAAAAATGAATAGAGTTTTTTCATGCTCGCTCCTCCTTCTCACGAGAGATAAAGTAATATCCTACAACTAGGATAATACTAAAGAGAAAGACGAGTGCAGACAGGGCATTGATCTCTAACGAAATCCCCTTCCGAGCACGAGAGTAAATCTCGACTGACAGGGTTGAAAAGCCATTTCCCGTTACAAAGAAGGTCACGGCAAAGTCATCCAGCGAATAGGTAAAGGCCATGAAATAACCTGCAATAATAGACGGCGTCAGGTACGGAAGCATGATTTCCTTGAACATCTGAAACTGGCTGGCACCTAGGTCATAAGCTGCGTGAATCATATCATCATTCATTTCCTTGAGACGAGGCAAGACCATCAAGACCACGATTGGGATGGAAAAGGCCACGTGACTGGATAGAACCGTCAAAAAGCCAAGTGAAAACTTCAGCTGGGTAAAGAGAATCAAGAAGCTGGCACCAATCATAACATCAGGCGCAACCATGAGGATATTATTGAGTGATAGAAAGGCTTCTTGGTATTTTTTGCGTGATTGGTAGATATAGATAGCCCCAAAGGTACCAATTACTGTCGCAATCAAGGCTGATAGAAAGGCCAAGAAAAAGGTTTGGGTGAGGATCAACATGAGACGACCATCACCAAACATAGTTTTAAAATGGTTCAAGCTAAAACCAGTAAAACTGTTCATATCATCGCCAGCATTAAAGGCATAGCCAATCAAGTAAAAAATTGGCAAATAGAGGATGATAAAGACAAAGGCTAGGTAGAGATTGGCAAATTTTTTCATCGTTCTCTCCTTTCCTTGGTCACCCACATGGTGAGAAACATTGTCAGGATGAGAATCACACCGATGGTTGAACCCATACCGTAGTTGTCATTTGTCAGGAAGTTCTGCTCAATGGCCGTCCCCAAGGTGATAACGCGGTTACCACCAATCAAACGTGTCAGCATGAAGAGGCTCAAGCTAGGGATAAAGACAGATTGGACTCCACTTCGCACTCCATTCATAGACAGAGGGAAAATAACGTGGCGGAAGGTTTCCCACTTGGTCGCACCGAGGTCATAGCTGGCATTGATAAGATTGTTGTCCATATCATCCAAGACATTGAATATCGGCAAAATCATAAAGGGAAGCTCGATGTAGCTTGCGACAAAGATAAAGGAGAAATCGGTAAAGAGCAACTGTTGCGAACCAATTCCGATGAATTCCAAGAATTGGTTAATAGACCCATCTTGACCAAAAATCCCGATAAAGGCATAGGCCTTTAGGAGGAGATTGATCCAAGTCGGCAGGATAATCAGCATGAGCCAGAGTTGACGGTGCTTGAGACGAGTCAAAAAGAGGGCTGTTGGATAGCTGATAAGAAGTGTCACTAGAGTTACAATCCCAGCATAGAGCACCGAGTTGAAGCTCATTTTGAGGTAGGTCAAGTTTTGTGACGCAAAGTAAGATTTATAGTTTTCTAAACTGAACTGCCCTTCAATGTTGAAAAAGGATTGACCGAAAATCAAGACCAAGGGTGCGAGTACAAAGAGTGCAATCCAAAGCATGTAGGGCACTACAAAGAGTTTAGAGCTTGTTTTCTTCATCTCTTTCCTCCTCGATCGCGTTAATCAGACCTGCTTCTTGCTCTTCGATTTCTACGTATTCTTCGATACGAGCATCAAACTCTTCTTCAGTTTCATTGAGACGCATGATATGGATGTCTTCTGGTTCAAAGTCCAGACCGATTTCCTCACCAACGATGGCCTTACGAGTTGAGTGGATCATCCATTCATTTCCAAGTTCGTCATAGGCGATAATCTCGTAGTGAACCCCACGGAAAAGTTGAGTATCCACCTTAACTTGGAGCTTGCCTTCTTCAGGAAGGGTAATGCGCAAGTCTTCTGGACGAATAACAACCTCAACAGGTTCATTAGGCTTCATCCCACCGTCGACCGCTTCAAAGCGTTTGCCGTTAAACTCGACCAAGTAGTCCTCAATCATGGTTCCTGGCAAGATGTTGGACTCACCGATAAAGGTGGCAACAAAATGGTTAATGGGCTCATCATAGATATCCACAGGTGTTCCTGACTGGACAATCTCACCATCGTTCATAACGAAAATCCAGTCACTCATAGCTAGGGCTTCTTCCTGATCGTGAGTAACAAAGACAAAGGTAATCCCCAATCGTTGTTGCAGTTCACGCAGCTCGTACTGCATATCTGTTCGCAATTTCAAGTCCAACGCTGACAGAGGCTCGTCCAACAAGACCACACGAGGTTGGTTGATGATGGCACGGGCAATGGCCACACGCTGACGTTGTCCTCCAGATAGTTTACGGATGGAACGTTTTTCATAACCTTCCAGCTGGACCATCTTGAGAACTTCCGCTACTCGCTGCTCGATTTCTTTCTTGTCAATCTTACGCAAGCGAAGCGGAAAGGCAACATTTTCAAACACATTCATATGTGGAAACAAGGCATAGGATTGGAAGACTGTATGGACGTCTCGCTTGTTGGTTGGGATGTCGTTGATCCGTACCCCGTCTAGCAAAATATCTCCCGTCGTCGCATCCAGCAAACCTGCAATGATGTTTAGGATGGTTGATTTCCCAGAACCAGATGCACCTAGAAGTGTGTAAAACTTCCCTTCTTCCAACTCAAAGTTAATGTCTTTGAGAACCTTGGTGTTGCTATCTTCAAAAACTTTAGAGACGTTTTTGAATTCGATAATTGGTTTTTTCAATTGGCATAAATTCCTTCTTTTTCATAAATTAACAGATCAGGGCTCTGTCAAGCCGCTACTACCTCTTGCAGGGAGTAAAACCACCTGCATACATCTTCGCTACCGATAGGCTTTCACCCCCTTTCCATTGACATAGCAGCAACTATTCTGGTGAAACCTTACTCCTTCTCACCCAAAATACGGACTTCCCTCTCAAGAGTGACACCTGAGTGTTCTTTTACCTTTTCAATAACAGATTGGATCAAGTCCTCGTAGTCTTTAGCCGTTCCGTCAGCAATATTGACCATAAAGCCTGCATGCTTTTCAGATACTTCAACACCACCGATACGATAGCCTTTCAGACCAGCCTCTGAAATCAACTGACCTGCAAAATGCCCTACTGGACGCTTAAAGACTGAGCCACAAGATGGGTACTCTAGAGGTTGTTTAAGTTCGCGAAGGTGAGTCAAGCGATCCATTTCCTGCTTGATAACCTGGTGATTTCCTGGAGCTAGGGCAAATTTAGCTGACAAGACAATCGCCCCAGAATCCTGAATAGCTGAATGGCGGTAACCAAAAGCCAAATCCTTAGCAGATAAGGTCTCGATTTTCCCTTCCTTGGTCAGAATCTTACAAGACTGCAAAATGTGAGCAATCTCTCCTCCGTAGGCACCCGCATTCATAAAGACTGCTCCACCGACGCTCCCTGGAATGCCACAGGCAAACTCAAAACCAGTCAAACTATGACGAAGGGCAATACGTGTCGTTTCAATCAAGTTCGCTCCTGCTTCTGCTTCAATGGTATAGCCATCAACTGAAACGTTATTAAGCTTATCACACAAGATGACAAATCCACGAATCCCACCATCACGAACGATGATATTGCTGGCATTTCCTAGCACCATCCAAGGAATATTCTCTTGATTGGCAAATTGAACGACACGCGCCATCTCATAGCGATTTCGTGGCAAAACTAGATAATCCGCTCGACCTCCTACCTTGGTATAGGTATAGGTTTTCAAGGGTTCCTTAAAACGAATATCGATTCCTTCTAGGATTTCAAGCATTTTTTCTTTTACTGACATGTCACTCTTCCTTTTTCAAAATTCATCCCATTATACCATTTTTAGAGACATTTGACGACAGGAAAATTCTTGGTGTCAAAGCATTGTGTAAAAAAAGAGGTCGCCCCTCTTTTTATGATTTTTTCCAAAATGTAGATTTTGTAAGCCAGACAAAGGCCAGTACTTCTACAAGAAGAATAACCTCTACTAGAAGTGGATTTGCAATCCATCCTACTTGAGATAAGGCTGGAGCCAAGTCAAACAAGGCATGCAAACCATAGGCAGCAAGGAGGTAGATCCATTTCTTTTGGCTAACACTTTGGTAAACCCAGACAGTAAGGCTAATTTGGAGAACCAGAGCAAGCACACGCTCAACCCCTAGTAGATAGACCTGCCATGCTGATAGAGACTGAACTGTTTCGAGGGTAGACTTTGGAAGGAGATTGGCTACATCAGTATTTGAAGACTGGATGAGTGAAAAGAGAATCAAAAGACTGATCAAGCTTCCCATTCCGAGATAGAGCATCTCCAAGCCCCCATGTCCCAAACCATAAGCCAAAGCATCTCGATCTTCTAGCTTTCTCTTTTTCTCCAACCATTTAAAAAAGGCAAGACGAGCTGTTTCCTCAAAGAGGGCCGCCATGGCAATCCCATAAAGGACGTATAAGAAAGGCTGCTCCTGCATGAGCGGAATGGTTCCATCTTTTTGCGGATGGAGCACCAGAAGGTGAACCATCTTCTCTAACACTTGAGAAGAAACAAAAAATGCGATTGCCCCCAAGCCCATCACTGCAAGAGAGATCTTAAAGCGTTTTTTTGCGTACCAAGTCCCACCTACTAGGACTAAAACCAAAGCGATCATGGTAAGGATAATATGTAGTGTCATCTTTTTCTCCTATTCTGACTTATCAATGTCTTTCTTCATCTCGTCAACGTTAAATTTGGCAAATAAATACTGGCGATCTTGGACTGGAAAACGTTGGTCCAACTGGTCGACTGCCCCAACCTCGATCATTCCTTCTTTGATAACAAAGTCCATCACGTGCCCACCAAAGGTCAAATCATCTGAGATAAAATGCAAATGGTAACCTGCAACACTCACTCCATGGAAAATCTCCGGTGTCCAAAATCCAACAATGGTTCCTGAAATATTTTCACGGCTATATTCAGGTTGGTGAGTCGCTACATCAGCAAACTTGGTATCAGGTGTGGATTTAGGAATCATCCGTACGTGCATGTGGGCAAATTCCCCATGAATCTTGATGGAGCGAAAGAGATTTTCCCCATCATAGTAGGACTCAATCCGCTTTTCTAATTCCTTATCCGTCATCTCAAAGCGCTGGCGGAAAATCACTTCTGCCTGATGGGGAACCACTGCCGCATAAGGAATAAGGGCATCAGGTGCGACTTCTACAATTTCAGGTTGTTCCCCTGAACCTTTGGCTTGATAAGCCTTGCCATCAAGGACAATCAACTCCCCATCAATCGAATCAAGGGTTCCTAAACCAAGGTCGCCATGCTCCAGCAATTCTCCTACTGTCATGGTTCCACCATAGAGACCTGCCATTAGGGCACCTAGAGTATTGTATTGAAATAATTTTACCGGTTCCTGCACTTTTCTATCCATTCTCTTTCTTATCTTCTTTTCAATGAATCATCATACTTTCTAAGTATACCACATTTGCTCCTAGTTGTGAAAGGGAGAAATACTTTTCCCATTGCAAAGGAGGCAAAAAAAAGGTACAATGTAACAAAATCAAGGGAGGTCTGGAATGAAGAAAGAAAGTAAATACCAAGCAGTCGTTTCCTTTCTCAAAAAAGGTATCGAATCAGGAAAATTCCCAACTGGTAGCAGACTTCCCTCTATCCGTCAACTGAGCCAAGACTTCCACTGTAGCAAGGACACTATCCAACGAGCCCTACTGGAATTACGCCATGAACAATACCTCTATTCCAAACCCCAAAGTGGCTACTATGTTCTGGAGCAAGGACAGCACCAAGACTTAGAAATCGAAGTCACTGATGAACATGCCAGTGCTTATGACGACTTCAGACTCTGCGTCAATGAAACACTGATTGGAAGAGAAAACTACCTCTTCAACTACTATGACAACCAAGAAGGTCTTGAGGAACTCAGACAATCTGTCCATCAACTTCTTTTCAACCAAGCCCTCTACTGCAAACCCGACCAACTGGTTCTAACATCTGGCACCCAGCAAGCTCTCTTTATCCTGTCTCAGATCAACTTCCCGAGTAAGGGAGAGGAGATTCTAGTTGAACAGCCGACTTACCACCGAATGAATCGCCTCTTGGTGGCTCAGGGATTGACCTACCAGACCATTGAACGTCGAATCGATGGGATTGACCTTGACGAACTAGAAGAACAGTTCAAATCTGGAAAAATCAAGTTCTTCTATACCATTCCTCGCTACCACTATCCTCTTGGACATTCTTATTCTGATCAGGAAAAAAGGGCCATTCTAGATCTAGCAAACCAGTATGGAGTATACATTGTCGAGGATGACTATTTAGGAGACTTAGACCCTAAAAAAGGTCAAACCTTCCACTATCTGGATACTGAGGATCGGGTCATTTATATCAAGTCCTTCTCAACCAGTCTCTTTCCAGCCCTTCGTATCACCGCTCTCATTCTCCCAAATGCCCTAAAAGAGACCTTTGTTTCCTACAAAAATATCTTGGACTATGATAGTAATCTCATCATGCAAAAGGCTCTCTCTCTGTACATCGATAGTCAGTTATTTGAAAAAAATCGACTGGCTCGACTGACCCTTCAAGAGAACTATCAGACTCGGATAAAGGAAGTACTTAAAAAAAACACCTGTCCCTTGCCCTACTATCCTCTACACGATGGCCTTCTCCTTGATTTGAGAAATTATCCTAAAATTGCCAGTTTAAAGCATAGCTCACTCAAACTAGACTTCTTTGAAGAGGCTTATTTGGAAGCCTGTCCTTATCAGTTTGCCAAAGTCTCTCTCGAAAATCTAGAAGCACTATTACAATACATAAAAGCAGAATTGGATTAAAGTCCAACTCTGCTTTCTTTTTTATTGTTCAACTTCTGTTAGTTTCGCTGCTTTTTCTAGATAGGTTTGATACGTTCCATCATCTTTTAGTTTTTGGATAACCTTATCTACTACTGCTTTCAAGTCTGATTGATTCTTCTTGATGGCAACGGCATTGGCTTCGCCATCTTTCATCGTCAAAGTAGCTGTCGCAACGACAAGGTCTGAGTTTTTACCTACGTAACTAAGAGCCACTGGTTCATCCATATGAACAGCATCCACTTTTCCAGCCTGCAATTCATTGACTGCTTCACCCATATTGGTCAAGGATGTCAATTGGGCATTTGGCAATTGTTCCTTCACCATAGTTTCTGGAACGGTTCCCTTTTGAGCTGCGATATTTGCACTTGCTAGGTTTGAAAGATCCTTGTATTTGTCTAAATCGGCTTTTCTAACCAAGAAACTCATCTTGTTTTCATAGTAAGGAATTGAAAAGTCAAAGACTTCCTTTCTCTCATCGGTGGCACTAATTCCTGCAATAGCCAAGTCAGCCTTTCCAGTTTGAAGACTAGTCAAGACATTGTCAAAACTCATACTAGAGATTTCAAGCTTAACTCCAAGTTCATCCGCAATCGCTTGAGCCATATCAATATCTGCACCAACCACTTGGTTTTTACCATCTACCAAGGATTGGAATTCAAATGGTGCATAGTCTGGACTAGTCGCCACAACTAGCTTCCCTTTTTGTTTGATAGCATCCACAGTAGACTGGGAACTATCTGTACCTGACTGACAAGCTACTAATATCATGCTAGCTAGCATACTACATACAACTAATATCCATTTCTTAAACTTCATAAATAAACGACCTTTCTGTTATTTCTGAATAATTACAACTCTTTTGAAAATACTTGTCAATATTTTCAGAATTTTCATTTTAAAAAAATTCTTTTTATTCAAAAATAAAGACTAATCTTAGTTGATTAGCCTTTTTTATTGCATCTTTAATCCATTTTTTAGAGTTCGACGATTTTACCTGTTTCAAAGTAAACAACCCATTCACAGATATTTTTTGCGTAGTCCCCGATACGTTCCAAGAATGAAATGACTTGGAAGTAATCACGTCCTGTAACAATGGCTTCCGGATTTTTCTTGATTTCTTCTGTAGCTAAATCACGGATGCTATCAAAGTAATGGTTGATTTTTTCGTCCAGAGCTGCTACTTCATATGCTTGATCCACAGAACCGTTGAGATAGAGATCTAGAGCTGCTTCGACAAAGTTTTTCACGTCGCGTCCCATCTTTTTGATTTCTTCTTCAACAGCAGGGATACGTTGCTCTCCCTTCATGCGAATAGTTGCTTTCGCAATTGACACCGCGTGATCTCCCATGCGTTCCAAGTCGGATACGGCCTTGAGAACTGTCAAGACAGTACGAAGGTCTTGCGAAACAGGTTGCTGGAGGGCAATCATTTCAAATGATTTCTTTTCTAGTTTCACTTCGTATTCATTTATCTCTGCATCTTCCTCGATAACTTCTTTTGCCAAATCACGATCGTGCGTGACAAAGGCGCGCACTGTACGATTGATTTGTGAGAGCACTTCTTGTCCCATGGCGTAGAACTGGTTGTGCAATTTCTCCAAATCTTCTTCAAATTGTGATCGTAACATCATTCAACTCCTTATCCAAATTTTCCTGTAATATAATCTTCTGTTTCCTTGTTTTGAGGGGAAAGGAACATCTTCTTCGTATCATTAAACTCAATCAAATCTCCATCTAGGAAAAAACCTGTCTTATCAGAGATACGTGAGGCCTGTTGCATCGAACGCGTTACCAAGAGCATGGTGTATTTATCTTTCAGACCATACAAGGTTTCCTCAATCTTACCTGCAGAAATAGGATCCAAAGCTGAAGTTGGTTCATCTAAGAGGATGATTTTCGGGCTGGTTGCCAAAACACGGGCAACACAGACACGTTGCTGTTGACCTCCTGAGAGACCAATGGCCGAATCATGCAAACGATCCTTGACTTCATCCCAGATAGAAGCACGTTGCAAGGCCTTTTCTACTGCTTCATCAAGAACTTGCTTATCCTTGACCCCATTGATACGTAGTCCGTAAACAACATTTTCGTAGATAGACATAGGGAAGGGATTGGGCTGTTGGAAAACCATGCCGATCTCCTTACGCAATTCAACCGTATCGGTACGAGGGCTGTAAATGTTGTGGCCATTATAAATCACTGTCCCAGTTGTTGTCACCTCAGGGTTTAAATCTCCCATGCGGTTGATGGCCTTGAGAAGAGTTGACTTCCCTGAACCTGACGGACCAATGAGGGCGGTTATTTCCTTGGGTTGAAAAGAAAGAGAAACACTATTCAAGGCCTTCTTTTTGTTGTAATAAACGGACAGGTCTTTAACCTGCAAAATCGGTTCTGTCATGCTGTTTCCTTTCTAACCAAAGTGTCCCGTTACATAGTCATTGGTTGACTGTAACTTAGCATTTTGGAAAATATTGGATGTCTTATCATACTCAATCAAATCGCCCAAGTAGAAAAATCCAGTGTAGTCACTTGCACGGGCAGCCTGCTGCATACTGTGGGTCACGATGATGATGGTAAAGTCTTTCTTCAACTCCAGCATGGTTTCTTCAAGCTGGGCTGTCGCAATTGGATCCAAGGCTGACGCTGGCTCATCCATCAAAAGAATGTCTGGTTTAACAGAGATAGCTCGAGCGATACAGAGACGTTGTTGCTGACCACCAGAAAGCATCAAGGCTGACTTGTGCAAATCATCTTTGACCTGGTCCCAAAGGGCAGCCTGACGGAGAGAAGTTTCCACAATTTCATCCAAGACCTTCTTATCCTTAACTCCTGCACGTTCGTGGGCAAAAGTAATGTTGCGGTAGATAGACTTGGCAAATGGATTTGGCCGTTGGAAGACCATTCCGATATGCTTGCGCATCTCATAGACATTGATTTCTGGACGGTTGACATCAATTCCTTGGTAGAGGATTTGCCCTGTTACCTTGGCAATGTCAATGGTATCATTCATCCGGTTGAGACTGCGAAGGTAGGTAGATTTCCCAGATCCAGACGGACCAATCAAGGCTGTAATTTTATTTCTTTCAAATTGCATATCGATGCCCTTAATGGATTCATTTTTACCATAGTAAACATGTAAATCCTTGGTTGAGAGGGCCACTTTTTCTTCAGGGAAGGTGATGATATGCTTTTCATCCCAGTTATATTTTGACATGGCTTCTCCTTTAGGCAGCGGTTAATTTCTTGTGTAAATAGCTTCCGAATTTGCGTGCTCCAAAGTTAAAGATTAAGATAAAGATGAGGAGCACAGCTGCAGAACCTGCAGACACGATGGTAGCATCAGGAATGGTTCCCTCGCTATTGACTTTCCAGATGTGGACAGCCAAGGTTTCTGCTTGACGGAAGATTGAGATGGGGCTGGTAACACTGAGAATATTCCAGTTAGACCAGTCTAGGGCTGGTGCAGACTGTCCTGCCGTATAGATAAGAGCGGCAGCCTCACCAAAGATACGGCCAGATGCCAAGACAACACCCGTTACGATGCCTGGAAGAGCTTCTGGAATGACAACATGAACTACAGTCTCCCAACGTGAAATTCCAAGGGCCAGACCAGCCTCACGTTGTGTATGGTGAACATGTTTTAAACTGTCCTCAACATTTCGAGTCATCTGAGGGAGGTTAAAGACCGTCAAGGCCAAGGCACCTGAAATGATTGAAAATCCATACTCAAACTGGACTACAAAGATCAAGTAACCAAAGAGACCCACAACGACTGATGGTAGAGAAGACAAAATCTCAATACAGGTACGAATAAAATTGGTCACAGGTCCTTTTTTGGCATACTCAGCGAGGAAAACGCCAGCTCCCATAGACAGGGGAACAGAAATGATCAAGGTAATGACCAAAAGGAAGAAGGAATTGTAGAGCTGAATCCCGATACCCCCACCTGCTTGATAAGAGGAGGATTTCCCAGTCAAGAAGGACCAAGAGATGTGCGGTAACCCTCTCACCAAGATATAGAGAATCAAAGATGCCAGAATGGTCACGATGATACCCGCGATGGTATAGAGGACAGCTGTTGCAAGTTTATCTAATTTCTTAGCGTGCATAGTTTTTCTTTCCTCTTTCTTTCGTAATCAATTTAATCACACTGTTAAAGGCCAAACTCATCAAGAGCAAGACTAAGGCCAGTGACCAGAGAACGTTATTATCAACCGTTCCCATGACGGTATTCCCAATTCCCATAGTCAAAACAGAAGTCAAAGTCGCAGCTGGTGTTGTTAGCGAGGTTGGGATAACTGCTGAGTTTCCGACCACCATCTGAATAGCAAGGGCTTCACCAAAGGCACGTGCCATTCCAAAGACTACTGCTGTGAAAATACCTGAGCGTGCTGCTTTCAAGGTCACACGCCAGATGGTTTGCCAGCGAGTCGCTCCCATAGCCAAACTCGCTTCACGATAGTGACGAGGCACAGCACGCAAACTGTCTGTTGTCATAAAAGTTACAGTTGGTAGAATCATGACAAAAAGAACGAAAATCCCTGACAAAATCCCAAAACCAGTTCCACCAAAGACGCTACGAACAAAAGGCACCACAACTTGCAAACCGATAAATCCATAGACGACTGAAGGAATACCGACGAGGAGTTCAATGGCTGGTTGCAAAATCTTTGCACCCTTTGGTGATACCTCGGTCATAAAGACTGCAGCTCCAATAGCAAAGGGTGTTGCGATGAGGGCAGATAAAATCGTCACAATAAAGGAGCCCAAAATCATTGGAAGGGCACCAAATTGTTTCCCTGAAGGATTCCAAGTTTGTCCAAAGAGGAAATCAAAGATGTTGACCCCATTGACAAAGAAGGTCGATAAGCCTTTTTGGGCTACAAAAATCAAAATCATCGCCACAATGATAACAATCAAAGAAAGGCAGGTGAAGGTTAAACCTTTACCAAACTTCTCAAGGCGAGAGTTCTTTGAAGGAGAGAGTAATTTTTTAGATAATTCTTCTTGATTCATTATTGACCTCCTTCTACTGCTGTAACGGTACCTAAAGCATCCTTTTGGACTTTCATTTCATTGATGGAGATATAGCCCATGCCCTTAACAATCCCATTTTGGGCTTCATCTGAGAGAACGAAATTCAGGAATTCAGCAGCTAACTCATTTGGTTGACCAAGTGTGTACATATGTTCATAAGACCACAAAGGCCAGTTGTTGGTCGTTACATTCTCAGATGTAGGTTCATACCCATTCAGTTTCATGCTTTTCACGGAGTCATCTACATAGGCAAAAGCCAGGTAAGAAATGGCTCCTGGAGTTTGCGAAACAATTGACTTGACCATTCCATTGGAATCCTGCTCTTGACTCTGCATAGCAGATTGGCCATTCATTACGACATTGTCAAAGGTTGCTCGAGAACCCGAACTTGCCGCTCGGTTGATGATCGAAATAGCTAAGTCTTTGCCCCCAACTTCTTTCCAGTTGGTCACTTCACCTGTAAAGATTTTGCGAAGTTGCTCGGTTGTGAGATTTTCAACAGCCACTTCTTTGTTCACAATCACTGCCAGACCAGCCACTGCAACCTTGTGATCTACTAGTGCTGAAGCATCGATTCCTTCTTTTTCCTCTGCAAAGACGTCAGAGTTCCCTATGTCTACAGCTCCAGACTGGACTTGGGAAAGCCCTGTACCCGATCCACCACCTTGAACATTAACTGTTTTTCCGATGTTTCTAGAACCAAATTCATCTGCCGCTGCTTCGACAAGAGGCTGAAGGGCAGTTGAACCGACGGCTGTCATGGTTTCTCCACGATCAATCCAGCTTGCACATCCTGCTAGAAAACCTGCAAGCAAAAGAGTCGCAAGAGATAGGGCGAGCTTTTTTCTTTTTTTCACTGTTTTTCTCCTTGAACATAATGATGAATGCTCTGATTTCTTTCTGTTCCTATCATATCAATCAGTGATGATAAGACTTGGTTTACGATTTATAGGCTGGAAGCCCCCTTGGGACCAGTCAATTCATCACATAATTAAGTAAAAATGAAAGACTATCAGAAAAAACTCATACTTCCAATATAACATAGAATAGGCTCTTTGACTAGCTTTTTCACCTGAATCTGAGCCCTTTTGGATAATAATTTTTCAAAACATTTCCCGTTACCTTGGCAAAGCCTAATCCGTTTCCATGAACAAGGACTTGATACCATCCATTTGGTAGACTTTCAGCTAGCTGAACAGTCTCGCCAGCCACATATTTCACAAAGTCCTCATCATTGATTTCGACACTTTGTAGTACTTGACTTGGTTTTAAGGCTAATCCCAGAGCAAAGCTTGGTTCGAAGCGTTTCTTCTTAAAAGTACCCAGATGAAGTCCATTTCGGGCAATTTTGAGTTTCCCTAGATCAGGTAGCCTCTCTGGCAAGAGATAAAGTTGATCTCCAAAAGTCTGCAAGATACCAGTTAGATTGACCCGCAAGTGTTTTTGGGCAAAATCATGCCACAAAGCCAGTTGTTCACGACTGAGATTGCTCTTGCTAGCCTTGAATTTAGGTGCTGGATTTTCTCCCTTAAACTGCAGGTGGGCAACAAACTGGCCTTCTCCCTTGAAATGATGAGGGTACATCCGAGCCGTTTCAGGAAGGTCAATTCCTGCTACCATACCATTCACATGTTCGACTGGAAGCAGTTCAAAATCATAAGTATCAAGTAACCAGTGAACGATTTCTTCGTTTTCCTCAGGTGCCCAAGTACAGGTCGAATAGACCAAACGACCACCTTCTGCAAGCATGGTCACTGCATCTTCTAGAATTTCTCTTTGGAGACTAGCACATTGGCTAGGATAATCGGTACTCCAATAATCCATGGCATCTGGCTGCTTACGAAACATCCCTTCACCCGAGCAAGGTGCATCAAGGACAATCACATCAAAATAACCTTTAAAAACCTGAGCCAAGCGGTCAGCAGATTCATTGATCACGACAACATTTGTCGCTCCAAATCGCTCCATATTTTCCACTAAAATCTTAGCACGCTTGCTTGAAATTTCGTTGGAAACAAGGACTCCTTGATTAGCCAGATAAGCTGCTAGTTGAGTGGATTTTCCACCTGGTGCTGCCGCCAAGTCCAAGACCTTCATACCTGGAAGGGGTTGAGCTACCTGGGCCACCATTTGGGCTGCAGGCTCTTGCGAATAAACAAAACCTGTCACGTGCTCTGGTGACTTCCCTGAGACCTTGCCATAGTGTCCCCAAGGTGTATGAGGAATGGCATCAGCAAACGATAGCTGACTTTCTTTTAAGGGATTAACTCGAAAAGCCGATACTGCGTCTTGTTTAAAAGAGGCAAGAAAATCTCTTGCCTCATCTTCTAGTATCGCTTCATATTTTTCAACAAATCCTTCTGGAAATTGCATTTAGTTTTCTTTCCTTTCATAAATATAGGACTGAATCTCTTTTTGCATCTCGATTGGCACCATCATGACAGGCTGGCGTGTTTGAAAATCAACGGGCTCTCCAGAGACTGTAAGAAGTCGATAGCCCAGACTTTCCCCTAAGATACTGGCTGCAGCGTAATCCCATGGTTGCAAGTAGGTAATATAAGTCAGAAGGCGACCCGATAAAACCTTGGCAAAACTAATGGCCGCACTGCCGTAAACACGGACTCCCAACGCTGCTCGCCCCAAATCCGCCAAGCCCCACTCATTGGTTTCAAACATACCTGAGTTACCGGCAACTAAAAATTCTTGAAGAGGTTTCTTTTTAAAAGCCGGTAAGGGAGCATTATTACGATAAGGAGGAAAGGCACCACCACCATGATAGCAATCACCTTTTATGACATCGTAGATGACGCCAAATTTGCCCACACCATCCTCAAAATAGGCCAACATAACAGCAAAATCTTCCTGCTGAGCGACAAAGTTATTGGTACCGTCAATGGGATCAATCACCCAAACGGAACCTTGACCGACTGCAGCACGTAAACAACCCTCTTCCGCGCAAATCAAGTCCTCAGGATAGGAGGACTTGATCCGATCAACCAAGAGTTCCTGGACCTCCTTGTCCAAACGCGTCACCAAGTCTGTAGGCGAAGACTTGCGCTCAACCTGCAAATCTTCTTTCATGTGAGCCAAAATATAGTCAGCAGCTTCCTGCACAATCTGTTTGGCAAATTCAAATTTAGTTTCCAAGAGAAATCTTCCCTTCTCTTTTTTCTTTTGCTAATTGAACTGCACGATAGAAGGAATAACCGCTAGCCGTCTCAAATTCGCGACCTAGGCGCTTTTCTTCACTTTTGCTCGGGACCACAGACTTAAATTCCTTATAGGAATCTAGCAGTTTCTTAGCCTCTACCTTGTCTTCATAGGCAGCTTCAACATCATTAAAAAAAGAAAGCACTGAAGCAAGTTCTTCAGTGCTCCACGACAAATCTAGTGGGTAACTATACTGTTTGTTCATCTATCCAATACCAGCTCTCAATGTTGCTTCTTTCAGTTCTTGTTTACGGTAACTACGAGGGAGAAAAGCACGAATCTCATCTTCATTAAAACCGATCTGCATGCGTTTGGTGTCTATAATAATTGGGCGACGCAAAAGACTAGGATATTGCTCAATCAACTGAAGCAACTCCGATACCGAAATACTCTCTACATCAATATCCAATTTTTGGAAAATTTTTGAACGAGTTGAAATGATGTCATCAGTACCATTTTCGGTCAAGGAAAGAATGTGTTGCAATTCTTTTCTTGTTAAAGGACTGGTCATAATATTGTGCTCCTCAAAAGGAACTTTATGCGTCTCTAACCAGGCCTTTGCCTTACGACATGATGTACAGCTCGGTGATAAAAATAGTGTAATCATGCTTTTCTCTTCTTTATCTATACTTTGCTATTCTTATTATACAAAAAAATAAAGCGCTTGACTAGCAATTTCTAGAAAAAAGCATATTTTTTTCTAGAAAAATAGACTGTATGCGAACGAATTACTCAATTCCAATGAAGTTAATTCACTCCTCGTAAGAATTTTTAACTTCATCTCTGTTTTATCAATGCAACACATTAAAGTATTCTACGACTTTTCAAATAAAGAAAACCAAAGAAACTTTCATAGAGTCCAAAGAAGAGAAGGAAAGCATGGAGGAAGAAGGCCTCTGGTAAAATCAAAATAACGGGATCCTTTGCGGGATCAAAAAGCCAGGTATCATCTCCCACAAAGAGAATCTGATGGAAAAGAGTAAAGAATTGCTCAAAACCAATTAACACTCCTACAAGGCCAATGACTAGAGGCAATAGCACTAGGGCCAGGATACTTTTACGATATAGGGGCAGAAAGCCTTTTTTTACAATTTTTCTAACAAAGAAATAGAAACTTGGTAATGTCACTAGGGCAACTAGCTGAACCAAGTGGAAGAGATTCTTCACCACCGCAAAGTGGTGTAGACCTGCCGCTGATGAACGAAAATCCGGCATCTCTAAGACCTGACTAAAGGGATTGGTCAGATAATTCATCAAGATATGAAAGTTGTACTGAATGGTTTCGGGCTTTAGATAGACTCGATCCGCTAAGTTCAGCCACTGAATCTCCATGGGATAGAAAATCCAAGCCAGATAAATGGTTAAGAGAATAGAAAGGGAGAGGAGAAAGAGCATACTTCCCAAAAAGGTCAGTTTAGTTTTCATCAAAATTCCACTCCGCAAGGCTAGAAACCACATGAGTTGGTGCAATCGGCAAGTCCGCCACTTCTTCTGCCTTGGTAAAACCTGTCGTCACCAAGAGCGTTGGAATGCCATTGTCAATCCCTGCTCGGATATCTGTCAGGTAGTTGTCCCCAACCATGAGCAATTCTTCTCTTTTCAAACCTAAGTGTTCAACCGCCTTGACCATGATGATAGCATTTGGTTTCCCAATATAAACTGGTTTTACTCGTGTTGCTACTTCAAGAAGTGTAATTAGTGAACCAGCACCTGGCAAAAGACCACGCTCCGTCGGGATATTGAGGTCAGGGTTGGTTCCGATAAAGTGAGCACCCTTTTGGATAGCTAGAGTTGCTGTGGCAAATTTTTCATAGTCCACTTGCCAGTCCAGTCCAACTACCACATAGGCAGGATTTTCCTTGTCTTCGACATAACCAGCTGCCTGAATGGCATCCTTGAGCCCAGCTTCGCCGATGACATAGACTGTCTTTTCCAGTCCCAAGTCGTTCATATAGTCTATGGTTGCCAGAGTTGCCGTGTAGACAGTTGATAGAGGGGTATTAATGTTAAAATTCTGAGCCAACATCTCTTGAACACTCTCTGGAGTTCGGGTTGTATTATTAGTCACAAAGAGATAGGGAATTTCTCGCTTTTGCAGTTCATGCACAAAAGCCTCACCTGCCGGAATTCGGTCCTTCCCCTTGTAAATAGTCCCGTCTAAATCAATTAAATAACCTTTATAAGCCATATCGCCCTTTCTAATTCGCTTCAATTTCTTGCCAAGTAATCATAGCTTGGGCATTGATCTCCCCATCACTGATAATCTCATGTTTGCTTTCTAGTCCCTTGAGTTCATAAGCTGAGGCAATCATACCACCCGGTCGCACTTCTTTGACATATTTGAGATTGATTTTCTTTGGAATATACTTGGTCAAAAAATCTGCTCCCATGACCTCAAAAATCCAATCCAGGTATTTGCTATTATTGACATGACCATTCATATCCAAGTCGTAAAAACGAACATGGTAGTCTTTACTGATCGGATCTTCTAGATTTGCATACTTTGGCCCACGGATGAGTTTTTTATCAAACTCAGACTGGTAAGGAGCAACAATCTCCGGTTCGACAGCATGAACTTTACGACTGTCTCTGTCCATGAGAACAAAGGTTGCTACCATTCGAATGATTTCTTGACCTGCTTCATCATAGATAGTGAAACGGCGGTAGCAAAAAAGACGATTGTAAGTCAGTGCTTCTGTTTCAATCGTAATCTCCTCAGCAAAGCGTGGCAAGCGAACCACGTCAATCGCATAGTCTGTAATAATCCAGACTAGATTGTAACGTTCTAGCACATCCTTGTCACTGACTCCTAGCTCAATCGATTGCATACCTGATACTTGCAAGGACAGCAAAATCACATCTGGAAGTTTGATATGACCGTTCATGTCCGCCATATCAAAAGGAATTTTCATTTTCATTTGATAAGTTAAGCCCATCGTTCTACTCCAAAATAAATCGTTCTGCTACAGTGTCTCCTAAAAAGAGACCTCTCTTTGTCATTCGGACACGATCACCATCTATCTGCATAAGACCCTGTTGGGTTAAGTCTTTGACGATTTCTCCATAAAGTCCTTCAAAGGAGCATCCAAATTTTTCCTCAAATCGCGCCATGGAAACTCCAGATTTCTTGCGGAGTCCTAGGAACATTTCTTCTTCCATCTGCTCGCTTTGACTCAGGTGTTCTTCTGTAATCCGAGCATTTCCTGCCTCTACCGCATTGAGATAGTGGCGGATAGGACCGTGATTCTTATAACGAATTCCATCCACATAACCCGAAGCACCCGCACCGATACCATAATACTCAGCATTGTCCCAGTACATGAGATTGTGGCGACTTTCAAAGCCAGGTTTAGAGAAATTGGAAATCTCATAATGCTCAAAACCAGCTCGCTCAAGCTCTGCGATGATGTACTCAAACATCTCTGCTTCTAACTCTTCTTTGGGCAGGGGCAATTTCCCACGTCTCATGCGGTTCATAAAGACCGTATGATTCTCCAAAATCAAGCTATAAAGGCTCATATGAGGAATATCAAGCGAAATAGCCTTAGCTACATTATCCTTGACCTGAGCCATAGTTTGACTAGGTAGAGCATAGATTAGATCGATGGAGATATTATCAAAACCAGCGAGTTTGAGGCGGTCGATATTCTCATAAATATCATTCTCCAAGTGACTACGCCCAATCTTTTTCAGCATTTTGTCATCAAAAGTCTGCACACCCAAGGAAACACGATTGACTGGCGACTGTTTCAAAACCGCAATCTTATCTGCGTCCAAGTCGCCTGGATTGGCCTCAATGGTCAACTCTTCCAAGACAGATAAGTCTAGATTTTTAGTCAAGCCATCTAAGAGCAACTCTAATTGCGAAGCGGACAAAGCCGTTGGCGTCCCACCTCCAATATAGAGAGTTCGCAACTTTTGGATATCATAAGAACGAAACTCCTCTAGCAGATGCTCCAGGTAACTATCTACTGGTTGATTCTTGATAAATACTTTTGAAAAGTCACAATAATAACAAATCTGTGTGCAAAAGGGAATATGCACGTAGGCGGACGTTGGTTTTTTCTGCATAGTATTTATTATACCACAAAGACAGGTTTGCAGATAAAAATCACCATCTCCAAGAACTAGAGATGGTGATACTTTATACTTCAGTAATATCGATGATGATTTCTTCTTGGTCTGCAGCAACGTCTAGAGTTGCTGACTGTTCTTGCCACTGCTCTTTGAGGTTGTTAAAGGTTTCCTTTGACGCTTCTGTCGCTTGTCGAGCACAAGTCTTGGCTTGGTCAAGGACACTATCAAAAGTGATTTCACCAGATTCTACTTGTTCCTTTGTTTTCAGCACAAAGTCCCTTGCCTGTTCCTTCACTTCTGTCAATTTTTCACAAACCTGCTCTCTAGCATATTCTGGATCTTCTCTCAAATCATCTAGAAAATCCTGAGCTTGACTACAAACCTGCTTGCCCTTATCACTCGTCAAAAACAAAGCAAGAGCTGCACCTGAAACCGTTCCTAAAAGGATTGAGGATAGTTTACCCATAAGATTTCTCCTTTTTTATTTTTTGAAAAATTTACTTGCGAAACGAAGAGCGGACAAGCTTGCGCCTGTTTTAATGGTCTTTGAACCAGCTGATGAGGCTTTTTTACCCAAGACACGTGCATGTTGGTTGAGATCAGATACTGACTCTGACAAGTCCGCCACAGCTGTAAAAAGTGGATCAATCGTCGCAACTTTGATATTGATATCGTCTGCCAACACATTGACCTTAGCCAACAATTCATTAGTCTGATGCAAGGTAACGTTCACATCTGAGCTCAACGTTTTGATGGTCTTCTCTGTCTCATCAATCATACGACCTGCTTTTTGAATCGTGATTGTCAAATAGACTAAACAGACAATCAAAGCAATCGCAACAAGAATATATGCAACTTCTAACATTTATTTTTCCTCCTCTGTATGATAGAAAGGGGCTTTCTTTCGATTTTGATAAAGTATGATAAAAATACCAAGTCCGATAAGGATAACTGATAACCATTGAGAAACTCGCAGACCAAAGAACATGAGACTATCCGTCCGCATCCCTTCGATAATCATACGACCAAAGCCATACCAAATCAAGTAGAAAGCAGTGATCTGACCACGTCTGATTCCCTTTAATTTTCGTCTAAAAATCAAAATCAAAGCAAAACCAATCAGATTCCAAACCGACTCATATAGGAAGGTCGGTTGACGGTAGCTCCCCTCAATGTACATCTGATCACGGATAAAGCCTGGCAAATAATCCAGACTATCTACCGCTGCACCGTAGGCTTCTTGGTTAAAGAAGTTCCCCCAGCGCCCTAAACTCTGGGCAATCATGACGCTCGGTGCTGCAATATCTAAGAAATCCCAAGTATTAATCAGCTTTCTATCTGCAAAGATATAAAGAACAATAGCCCCTGCTATCAAACCTCCATAAATGGCCAAACCACCATTCCAGATGGCAATGATTTCACCTGGATTTTGCAGATAATAATCTAAGCGAAAAAGCACATAGTAAAGTCTAGCACCTAAAATCGCAACTGGAAAAGCAATCAGGATAAAATCCAAAATATCATCTGATAGAATTTTCTTTTTAGGAGCTTCTTTCATAGCAAGGTAGACAGCCAAGACCAAGCCTGCAACAATACACAGGGCATACCAACGAATGGAAAAAGGACCGATTTCAAATGCAACTGGATTAATCATCTTTCACCTCATTTTTGGAGATGAGATTAGTCAAGCGTTCTTCAAATAAACGCGTCGCATCAAATCCCATTTCTTTAGCGCGATAGTTCATGGCTGCCGCCTCAATAACAACGGAGATATTGCGTCCTGTTTTTACTGGGATGCGGATACGCGGAATCGTCACACCAGAAACTTCGAGTTCTTCGGCATTGTTTCCTAGACGGTCAAAGGTCTTATGGGTATCGTAATTTTCCAAATAGACTGCCAGCTGAACTTGTGAAGAATCTTTTACAGCGCTTGCTCCGTAGAGACTCATCACGTCAATAATACCCACTCCACGAATCTCAAGCAAATGCTTCAAAATTTCAGCGGGCTCTCCCCAAAGGGTCATTTCATCCTTGGCAAAGATATCTACACGGTCATCTGCTACTAAACGGTGTCCACGTTTCACAAGCTCAAGACCCGTCTCGCTCTTACCGATACCACTATCCCCTTGGATCAAGACCCCCATGCCATAGATGTCCATCAAGACACCATGAACACTCGTACGTTCAGCCAAACGGGAATCAAGGTAGCTAGATAACTCTCCAGATAAACGACTAGTTGATGTTCGACTGGTTAAAATCGCAATCTTACATTCCCTAGCAGCTTTCAACATTTCTTCTGGCACTACCAAGCCACGAGCAACGATGACAGCAGGTGTTTCAGGTAGAAACATTTTCTTCAAAACTTGATAACGGTTATGGGCAGGCATGGCGACCAAATAGGACCACTCCTTCATCCCTAACAGTTGAATCCGTTCTGGAGTATAGTAATCAAAATAGCCCGTCATTTCAAGACCAGGTCTCATAATGTCCGCAGTATTGATTTCCTTTTCAAGCAATTCGCCTTCACCATAGACAATATCTAGTCTGAGCTTTTCAATGACTTCTCTTACTAAAACCGACATAATTTCCTCCTTCAATCGAGTTCTCCCTACTATTATATCAAATTGTAGTTGGAAGTTTCCTTTTTTTGCAGGATTTACAGTATTTATTTAAAAATAAAAAGACTAGATTTCTCTAGCCTTTCATTTCTAATTAGAATTTTTTACGTTTACGAGCTGCTTCTGATTTACGTTTACGTTTTACAGAAGGTTTTTCATAGAATTCACGTTTGCGTGTTTCTTGAAGAGTACCAGCTTTGGTAACCGCACGTTTGAAACGACGAAGTGCATCGTCAAGAGATTCATTCTTACGTACTACTGTTTTAGACATTTTTTTCACTCCCTTCAAGTTCAAGATCTATTCTATTTTACACGTAAAATGAATAAATGTCAAGGGAAAAACTGCCATAAACTTATATTATCTTCACTTTTCTTTTTAAAAGGGACAACGTATTAGAATAGATGTCATAATAGCGAAAAAAAAATTATTTTAATCCTGTTCAGAAACAACTTTTATTTCTTTATCATTTACAATAACAGCTTGTGAATTGTTCATTCGCATTAAGCTGAGCTGATTTTTATAGGTTTCAAAGGTCTTTTTGCTACTATCGGTAAAAGGTTCCTCACCATAATGTGGAAGGATGTAAAAATCCACTTCATCCAACCCCGCTGTATCAGATAACTCTGTCGCTACCGTCTTGTCATCCATGAGTTTATTGTAGTCAATATCCTTGGCTGTAATGATAGCCCCTGCTGATTCTCCCACATAGACTAACCCATCTCTTATTTGCTCTTTGATGAGAGATAGGAGTTGCTTTTTCTTTAATTCTTGCAATAAATAAAAGGTATTCCCGCCTGAGATATAAAGAATCTTGCTTTGGAAAATCTTTGCCTGTGCAGTTTCTCGATCACAAGAAGCAATATCTAGAACCTCTATCTCAAATCCTAAATCCCTAAATGTTTGCTGAGCCTCATCGATATAGGCAGTATAGTCCTCTTTGTTCCCAGCAGTAGAAATAAATAAAACCTTTTTTTCTAGATTCTTTTCCTTTGCATAATCTCTAAAAAGATTTTTGACTCCAGCAAAGTATGAACATAAAAATAATTGTTTCATGATTGTACCTCCATTAGTTTTTAACAATTTTATAAAGGATCCATGATCTCTTTCTTTGACTAGTTACGAGCTCAAACCCTACTGATAACAAGAATCGTCTAAATGCTTCTTCGCTTTGAACCTCTGGTAAAAAGTAAGACAACTTGTTATATTCACAAGCTAGTAAGAGCATCCCGTCTGATTTGAGTATTCTTCGAAGTTCCATAAAAGAAGCCTCTAGGTCCCGCCAATGAAAATGAGTTTGAAAGGCTGTGATTAAATCAGCACTTTCATCAGAAAAGCCTGTCTCCCTAACGTCTCTTCGTTCAAAATTTAGATTAGTTATCTCTACCTGTTTGGCTTGAGCTATTGCAGTATCTGAAATATAGATTCCAGTTATGGTACTTTGCGGAAAAGTTTCTTTCAGCAGGATGGTTGAACGACCATTCCCAACTCCTGCATCTAAGATTACAGGGTAAAATATCCTATCCAGATGACGAATTGCCCATACAAACATGGGGAGATAGGCTCGATTCCACAATTTCATCATTCGTTTTCCTAGAAAGCCCGAAGGATTCTTTGATTGCTGAATTAAGCGACTAAACAGAAACATTAAAAAGTAAAAAAACAAATAAAACCGATTATATAAATCAAAGTTCGAGCCTCCCCGTATAGCTATATTATACCACTTTAGCAGAACAGTGAACATTTGAAGTAAAAAACCACTCACTCCAATGAGCAAGTGGTTCTTGTCATTTTACTTTTCAAGCAAGCTGAGCGCTTCAGCATCTGCGATAATAGTCACATCAGGGTGGTTTTGTAGGCTACTTGCTGGGAGGTTCTCAGTCACTGGGCCTGATACTGTGCCAGCAATGGCCTCTGCTTTCGACTCACCGTAAGCAAAGAGAATAATTGACTTGGCATCCAAGATGTTTTTAATCCCCATTGAGATAGCTTGAGTTGGAACATCTTCAATCTTGTCAAAGAAGCGAGCATTGGCTTCGATAGTAGACTGGTCAAGTTCTACTAGATGCGTTTGGCTGTCAAATGGAGTACCTGGCTCATTAAATCCGATATGGCCATTGCGACCGATTCCCAAGATTTGGAGATCAACAGGATGGTCAGCCAAAATTTGGTTGTAGCGTTCAACTTCTTCTTCAGCATTATCCTTAACACCACGTGGCAAGAAGCTTTCTTTAAATGGTTTTTGGTTGAACAAGTTTTCTTGCATGAAGTAACGGTAAGACTGAGGATTGTCTCCGTCAAGTCCTACATACTCATCGAGGTTCACACTGGTTAGATTTGAAAAATCAAGGTCACTCTCAACGATTTCCTTATAAAACTCAAGTGGACTGCTCCCTGTTGCAAGTCCCAATGTTTGAGCACCATTGGCCAACTTTTCCTTCAAAATCTCAAAAGCTACTTTTCCACCTTCGACTTGATTTTCAACTTTAATAACTTTCATTTTATATCCTCCATATTTCTATATTTATTATATGGTATAGACCAATTTTTGTCAAGTGAAAACGATTTAATTTCCAAAAAAAGAGCGTCCAAACTTGAAACATGTTATAATGGATAGGATTAGAAGTTAGAAAGAATGATGAAAAAAATGAATACAGCTGATTTTGATTTCCACTTGCCTGAGGAATTGATTGCCCAAACACCACTTGAAAAACGAGATGCCTCCAAACTCCTCATCGTCAACCGAGAGACGGGAGAAATGCAGGATAAACACTTCCACTCTATTATTGATATGCTGGAACCTGGTGATGCCCTTGTCATGAACGATACCCGTGTTCTCCCTGCCCGCCTCTATGGTCAAAAGGAAGAAACAGGAGGCCATGTGGAGCTTCTCCTGCTCAAAAATACTAGTGGTGATGAGTGGGAAGTCCTCGCTAAACCTGCCAAACGTCTCAAGGTTGGCACTCGTGTCAACTTTGGTGATGGTCGCCTCAGCGCTGTCGTTACGGAAGAATTGACCCACGGGGGCCGCATTGTCCGCTTTGAATACCAAGGAATTTTCCTAGAAGTTTTGGAAAGTCTCGGTGAAATGCCACTCCCACCCTACATCCACGAAAAACTAGATGACCGTGAACGTTATCAAACGGTCTACGCTAAAGAAAGTGGCTCTGCTGCTGCACCAACTGCTGGACTGCACTTCACCAAAGAACTGCTAGCAGAAATCCAAGCCAAGGGTGTTCATCTGGTCTATCTCACTCTCCATGTCGGGCTCGGAACCTTTAGACCCGTTTCTGTGGACAATCTGGACGAACACGAAATGCACTCCGAATTCTACCAACTTTCTGAGGAAGCAGCTGCCACCCTTCGCTCTGTCAAGGAAAATGGCGGTCGCGTTATTGCTGTTGGAACTACTTCTATCCGCACACTGGAGACTATTGGTTCCAAGTTTGAGGGGCAAATCCAAGCAGATTCTGGCTGGACCAATATCTTTATCAAGCCTGGTTACGAATGGAAGGTTGTCGATGCCTTCTCAACCAACTTCCATCTGCCAAAATCAACTCTCGTCATGTTGGTTTCTGCCTTTGCAGGCCGTGAATTAGTCTTAGATGCTTACCACCACGCTATTCAAGAACACTACCGTTTCTTCAGTTTCGGTGAT
Organism: Streptococcus oralis subsp. dentisani; assembly: GCF_002096685.1. GTDB lineage: Bacteria > Bacillota > Bacilli > Lactobacillales > Streptococcaceae > Streptococcus > Streptococcus oralis_AD. The sequence goes on from NZ_NCVA01000041.1 coordinate 266,250, forward strand.
GCCATGTTTATCTATTAAAAATAGCTCCGTCATTTCTTTAGGATAGTTTATTCCTAAGAGATGACGGGGCTATTTCTGTTTAAAGTGTAATTTCTGGGGACTCAGAAGTTAAATGAATCAGTTTGCCTTGAACACCAAAGTAGTCCTTTACCAAGTCCTGTAATTCTTCCATGGCAGCCCGAGCACGCGCCGCCTGTTCACCATTGATCGCTTCAATCACTAAGACAGCATCTTTTGTCTCTTCTGTCAGCATGGTTCTCTGCGCCTCTCTCCAGTTGAGACAGCGACAAACCGCTCCTTCATCATCATAATAGATCAGCTCTTCTGGAAGTGCAGGAGCATCGTTTTCAGCTCCTAGTGGAAAGAAAGGTTCTCCTCCCTTGGCCTGACCAAGATGAAGATTGCCTACAATCTTGTTCGCATCCTCGCCACCACAGGGAACCGCATAAGATAGAGAGACACTATTGTAGATGTCTACTAAGGGATTGATGGGATTAAACTCTCTTCCCTGACTGACCCTTTTAAGCAGAGCTTCTATAGAGGAGCGTGCTCCCTTTTTCGTTTTGAACTTGCTGAAAGCCTGACGCCATTCTTGAATGACATCATTCTGAGTAAAATTCTCATCCGAAATGAAATCCTCAGCTCGTTTAGCTCCTTTATCTAGCAAGGTTTTAAAATAGGGATCCTTGCTTTCATCAACTGTATTATCTAATCCCTTTACTACTAAAACGCTAATCTGTGCTTCTGGAAACAAGCTCCAAAATTCATTTTCAACGATAACTTTCATCTTTCACCTCTCATTAAGAATAATTTCTTTTCTGACCTTTTTTGACCATATCCCAATCACTAGTAATATTTTTTCTAACTCGAATTAGTAGTCTCTCCAGTTCCCTGGCCTCTTCCCTGGAAAATCCTTTTAGGGCAGAATTTTCTGAATAGTGATGTTCAGCAAGGATAAAAGGATAAAGTGCCTCTCCTTTTTCAGTGACAAACCACTCTTTATTTTTCCGATTTGTACTGGTCATTCCTTGTTTTATTAACCCCTTTTCTTCCAGTTTTTTTACTGAACGAGCAACTGTCGAACGGTCAACCTTTAGTAAATCCGACAAGGCTTCTTGAATGATTCCTGGATTCTCCTTGATTCGTACTAAATAAAGGTATTGCCCACGAGCTAGTTCAATATCACGAAACTCAATATTAGCAATAGAATCTAGGGCACGAGCTATAATTCCGATTTCGCGTAATAACGACATGTTTCCACCTCTCGCATCTATGATGATGGAATAGCACATTTTTGTTGCAAATGCAATAAAAAAACACTTTGAAAACAAAGCGTCTTTTTTTATTCTTCATTTTTTAAAAAGAATGTGTTATCACTAAACTTTGGATCCTTCAAACTCTGTACACTGGCATTGATAACTGCTCCGATAATCAAAATCTTTGCAATAAGAATAAACCAGAACATCATCACTACCACGATAATGGAACTGAAAAAGCGAACGTCCACTAGGTGATTGACATAGTTATTAAAATAAGCAGAAAAGATATTCAATAAAAAGACAAGAGTCAGCAAGACAAAGATACTTCCTGGTAAAACATAGCGGATTCGTGGTGCTTTTACTTTTGGTAGAAAATAGTAAATCATGACTAGAATGGCAAAGATCAAGGCATAGACCAGAGGACCTGTAAAATCTTGCAGGTAGGAAAATAGCGAACTGTCTGATTGCCAGTAAGTTTTGAGGAGGTTGAGCAACATACGACCAAACATACTCAAAAACAAGGCAAAGGCAAAAAGGATCTGCAAGCCGAAACTAACAAGTAGACTCATCAACTGATGGGAGATAATTCCTCGACTCTTGGTCACCCCATAGGCTTTGTTAAAAGCTTTTTGAAGGAAATCCATTGATTTCGAAAAGGTCCAGAGTGCAGATAAAACGGCAAAACTCAACAAACCAGTTGATGGTTGAGTCAGAACTTCTCGGACAATCTTGGCGACCACATCATACACCGTATCGGGCAAAAATTCCTTGATCGTCAGTAAGAAATTTGAGACCGGAATCTGAAAATAAGGCAAAATATTGACCATTATCATTAGCAAAGGAAAGATTGAAATCAACCAATAGTAGGCAACAGCGACACTAGTCAACTCGCTATCAGATGCTTGATAATAATGCAAAAAAGCTTTCAATAAGGGCTTATCCAATAGCTCCTTCCACCACTTTTTCATATCCCATCCTCCGTCATTTTCTTCATCATCTAAGTTCTTCTGATTAAATCTAGCATATCATAAGGTAAGGTATTTGCGGCCTCTTTCAGAGAATAATTTTCTAAGTTATTCACATTTTGGCGTAGTTTTTTGGCATACTTGGCTGTTATCAGTTTAGCTTCTTCGTATTCAAAGATTGCCTTGCGTTCGAGATAGTAGCCTCGTAGCATTTCATCGATATTGTTTGGCTTGATGCGATTGATAACCCGCTCAACAAAAGCACCACTTCCGATAATGGCCGTCTCGCGTAGACGAGATTCTTGCATAAAGCTAATCAGAGAACTCTTGTAAACCCCTTTGAGGTTTTCCAAACTCTCGATAATCAGCTCTGTATTTTCCAAATACAACTCTGAAATCTGATCATAGTCAACTGCTAGTAGTTTACGAGATTCTTCATTCATCCAACTACGGAAAGTTTTGCCAAAGGTAAACATTTCATGGAGTAGAAAGCGCAGTATCCGTAAAGAAACTAGGAAGTAATAAGTCACTCTAGAAGCGAAATTCCGATTGATACTCTGCTCCATGTTTTTTAGGTAACGTTGGTAAACTCGATAGCCACGCTCGCTGATTCTATTTTCTTCGTAGGCTTGCTCCAAACCGTCACTCTCAATACTCAAGATAAGAAGCTTGAGGGACTCCCAGTCCTCTTGGACTCTCTTGTTTTCCAGACTAAGGATGAGGTTTTCAATCCGACCATGATAATTATCAATAGCTGCATAAAGAGGAAGTTTGTTCTTGTGATGGTCCAGCTCTTTTTCTAATTCTGCAGCTACATCATTCAGAATCGCAATATGCATCAAATGATCCTTGCTTTCCTCTTGTTCCTCAGATAAGTGAGGGAGGACCAGTAAACCTGTTAGAAAGCTTAATAGTGTAACGCCTGCTACTAGGAAGAGTAACAGAGGGTATTCCTGCTCCAAATGACTTGGTATGAGGAGAATGGTCGCGATAGATACTGTCCCTTTAACACCAGAGAAGGTTAAAAGAAGCATATCTTTCATGTACTTATGAATTTTTTTCTTAAGTCGACGCGTTCTCACAAAGTAAAAACCAGCAATCATGACAAAGCGGATCGCAAAAAGCAAGAAGGTCAGAACGACAACTGAAAGTAGTAAAAGAAAGGGATTGTAGAGAGAATTAGACAGAATCGGCTCTGCAATCAACTCTAATTCCATTCCCAAGAGAACAAAGACTGATCCGTTTAGCATAAAGGTCACTGTGTGCCAGACGGTCTCCGTCACGGTGTCTACTTGAGCCTCAAGGAGCGTAATTTTCTTAAAGCGGCTGGCCTTCAAAATACCTGCGACTACAACTGCGATAATCCCTGAAACATGGATTTCTTCAGCGATAAAGAAGGTCATGAGAGGCAAACTCAGTTCAAGCAAGAGTTCACTCGCTATATCAGTCGCTCGCACACTCAGTAAAAATGTATGCAAGAAACGATTGATCATTGCCGTCACAAAACCGACTGCAAAACCACCAAGGATTGAAAGTGCTAGGGATGTTCCAGCCTGACTGAGGGAAAAAGCGCCAGTTGTCCATGCAGCCAGTGCCACCCGAAAGGCTACCAAGCCCGAAGCATCATTTAGAAGTCCTTCTCCTTTGAGAATATTGGATACCCGTTTTGGAAAACGAAAACGCTCAGAAAGAGAAGCAAAGGCTACCAGATCCGTCGGACCAAGCGCTGCCCCAACAGCCAAACAGGCAGCTAAGGGAAGACTGAGCCAAAGGAAATGAGCCAAGGCTCCCAAACTCAAGGTCGAGATGAAAATCACTGGAAAGATTAAGTAGACAATGATGCGCCAGTGTTTTAAAACAGATGTAATATCTGCTTCTTCTGCCTCCCGGAAAAGTAAGGGACCAATAACCATGGCCAGAAACAGCTCTGTATTGAGATGAAAGTCCGCATCGGGAACAAATAAGCCAATCCCAATCCCTAAAAGGATTTGCACAAGAGGAAGGGGCAAAAAAGGGAGAAGTTTATTGGTCGTGGTTGAAATGATTAAGACAAATAAAAATAGAATCAAGTAAATGAGTAATTCCACACAATTCCTCCTTAATCTTTTTTACAACAAGATTCAAAAATCTCCTTTTGCTCTTGGATTTTCTGATCAATCTTAGAACAGTCTTTGTGCTCAATTTTTTTCTGGCATCGTTCCATTTCAAGAGCCACTAATTTTTTCTTAATTTTAAGCATTTTCTTGCTCATATGTGCTTCGTCGAGCACCCCGACTGCTCGCTCGTGATGCGTTGACTCGACAAAATTTTGGCGCATAGCCTCTAGCTTCTCACGAAGGTATTGTTTATCCATGTCTATACCTTTCTAATTTTTCAATCATAACTAAAAACGGTGGATTGTTAACTTGGTTGAGAGTCCGATAAATGGCAACTGTACACTCTTGTTGGTTCAACTGGCTAACAAAGTCCAAAACAGCATCCCTTTCAATGTCTCCTCCCTCATGACCATAGTAGATCATAATGGCAATCCGTCCCCCCTTGACAAGCAAATGGCACAGCTTTTCTAAAGCTTCAATAGTAGTCTGAGGTTGTGTAATGACAGATTTGTCAGCAGAAGGCAGATAACCCAGATTAAAAATCCCTGCCTTAGCTTCTGTCACAAACTGGTCAAGCGTCTCATGACCTTGCAAGATTAACTGGGCATTTGTCATTCCAGCCTGATACAAACGCTCTTGCGTCTTCTCCAAAGCCTGCTCCTGGATATCAAAGGCATAGACTTGCTTGGCTAACTTGGCTAAAAAAAGCGTATCATGTCCATTGCCCATGGTCGCATCCACTACGATATCATCCTGAGTCACAACCTCAGCCAAAAAATCATGTGCCATCTCAAGTGGTCTTTTCATTTTAAAACTCCTGTTTTACAGCCTTGCATCCTTGCACACTTCCACGACGGCGCATCTCAGTTTCAATAGCATTTAGCACTTCCCATTTATTGAGGCTCCACATGGGACCAATCAGCATATCTCTAGGTGCATCTCCTGTGATTCGATGGATGACAATATGCTTGGGAATGATTTCCAGTTGGTCACAAATGACTTGGACATACTCATCCTGACTCATCAGTTGCAGGCGTCCTTCGTGGTAATCTCGCTGCATCCGCGTATTGGTCATGAGGTGAAGCAAATGCAACTTAATTCCTTGAATATCGTTATCCGTGACGCAGCGGCGAACATTTTCAACCATCATCTCATGAGTTTCGCCGGGCAAACCATTAATCAAATGGGAAACAATCTCAATCTTGGGATATTTCCTCAAGCGTTTTACTGTTTCAACATACAATTCATAAGAATGGGCACGGTTAATCAGGTCAGAGGTTGCTTCAAAAGTAGTCTGCAAGCCCAATTCTACCGTCACATGCATGCGTTCCGATAACTCAGCCAAGTATTCGATGGTTTCGTCTGGTAAACAGTCCGGACGCGTTCCGATATTGATTCCTACTACACCTGGCTCGTTGATAGCCTGCTCGTAACGTTCCCGAATCACCTCTACTTTTTCATGGGTGTTGGTGAAGTTTTGAAAATAAACCAGATACTTCTGAACATCTGGCCACTTGCGGTGCATAAAGTCAATTTCCTTATAAAATTGCTCACGGATAGGGGCATCCGGTGCCACAATGGCATCTCCAGATCCAGAAACCGTACAAAAAGTACAGCCTCCATGAGCCACAGTTCCATCCCGATTTGGACAGTCAAATCCCGCATCGATAGGGACTTTAAAAGTCTTTTCTCCAAAAAGTTTTCGATAATAATCATTCAAGGTATTGTAAGATTTCATAACTTTCATTATAACAAAAAATACCCACAATCTCAAAAGCCTGACTTTCCAACAAATTCCCTTGTTCCCCATTTCCTTTAGCGTTTTTTTATGATACAATATGGGTATGATTTTAATGAAAATAGCAGCTATTTTATTGTTGGTATTAACCCTCGTGGTCTCCATCATTGTAACAAAACTTTTTAAACTGAAAAAACTAGGACTGAACTTTGCGGATTTAGCTTTTCCACTTTTGGTATTTGAGTATTATCTTATCACTGCTAAAGCCTTTACCCACAACTTTCTACCGCGACTCGGCGTAGCACTTTCACTCCTAGCAATTCTCCTTGTGGTCTTTTTCCTCATCAAAAAACGAAGTTTTTATTACCCTAAATTTATCAAATTCTTCTGGAGAGCAGGTTTTCTCCTGACCTTAGTCCTCTATATCGCTATGATTGTAGAGTTAATCATGCTCACACCCCAATAAATCCCTAGAACAACTGATTCTAGGGATTTTAATTTATGGAAATTTATGTGTCAGCTAACCCAGACACTTAACAAAGAGCCAGCATTCCTTTTATTTATAAATCTATTTTGTTAAGACCGTTTAAATTTTGCTCGTAGGCGGTCTGCTTGAGGTTTCCCAATAACCTTATCCAATAGGTGAGTGCCAAGACTCATTAAACAATAGAGTCCTCCCCCGAGACCTCCGATGAGGGCTACATAAAGGAAACTCCAGAAGCGTCCCGTTGGTTGGAAGAAAAATCCTAAAATCCACTGTAGGAAACCAACCAGAATAAACATGACCAGTGTCAAAATGGTAATTAAGATAGTTCGCTTCAAGATTATCTTTCGACGAGCACCCGTTACTTGGCAGATGTCTCGGTACATCAAGACATTTGGAATGATAAGTCCGATAGTCGTAGAAATCAAGGGACCGTAACTGTGGAAAATGGCAATAGCTGGTAACTGCAAGACTAACTTGGCAAGGGAACCATAGACAAAGTAAAGAACTGCCTTGCGATTGCGGAACATGGCCTGAAGCATAGGAGACAAAACCATATACAAGCCTAGGATAGTAGACTGCAAAACCGCAAAGACAAACAAGCCCATGGCCAGACTATCTGGCTTCCCGTAAAAGACTGTATAGAGAGGCTCCCCTACCATGACGACCCCAACTGTTGCTGGTAAAAGAAACATAAAGAGCATGGTTAGACTATCTTGAACCAGGCGAGCAGCGGCTCTCAAATCACCTTTAACATAATTTTCCGTCAAAAGTGGCAAACCGACACTTCCAATCGAGACACCGACAGAAATCAAAATCATAGTAATTTTATTAGGATTGGCAGAGAAATAAGAAAACATGACAACCAAGTCTTCATTGCTGTAGTTGGTAAACCACTTCATACTATTGATAAAGGTCATCTGGTCTAAAATCTGGAAGAGCTGGATGGCTGATCCTGTCAGGATAAAGGGAATGGCTTCCTTGATGGTATCAACCAGGAGTCGCTTACTATTGATCTTATCCCGTGTTTCAAAGACTCTTTTGAGCAAACCTTCTTGGGCAAGGAAATAAATCAAGACTGCAAAACTTGCCACCATCCCCACAAAGGCCGCAAAGGTCGATTGGGTAACGGCTGATAAGTAGTCTCCAGAACCCATCTTCATAATGAAGAAGGTCGCCAACAACATCCAGATAACACGGATCACCTGCTCTGCGATTTGGCTCATAGCATAGGGTTTCAGGTTATTCATCCCTTGGAAGAAGCCTCGGATAACACTCATAGATGGGAAAATCAAAACTGCCCAAGCCAAGCTCTGCATGATGGGAATCAGGTCTTTCCCCACACCTGATAAGTCTGCTAACCAGGGAGAAAAGAGATACAAGACCAAGGCAAAGACTAGACCCAAGCCCGTCATAAAGCTTAGGAAACTCCGAATCAAGGCAAAGCTATGCTCTTCTTCTCGCATGGTATTGTACTTAGCCACTTGTTTGGCGACCGCAACAGGTATACCCGCTGTCGAAATCAGCAAGAACCAGGCGTAAATATTGTAGCCCATGGTAAAGAGTCCATTTGCCTTGGCAGCATAAGTCCCCATCCAGATATACCAGGGAATAATATAGATAGCCCCAAGGAGGCGACTAATAAAGTTACTAGCTGTTAGCCAAGCAGTCCCTCGCAACATCTGGGCTTGCTGGTGATTGTTTTCGTTAGACATAGCTTCCTCATTCAATTTTGATAACTAGGAAAAGTTCCCTATCTTCCATTATAAACTTTTCCTTGTTACTTGTAAAATTCAGACTTGAAGTTTATAATAGAAAGTATGATTAAGATTGAAACCGCATTAGATATTTTAAAGAAAGATGGCCTTTTTCGCGAGATTATTGATCAAGGACATTACCACTACAACTACAGTGAAGTTGTTTTTGATAGCATCAGTTATGACAGCAGAAAAGTAAAAGAAGGTACTCTTTTTTTTGCAAAAGGCGCTGCCTTTAAAAAAGAATTCCTCCTATCCGCTATAAGTCAAGGCTTAGCTTGGTATGCCGCAGAAAAGGACTACGAAGTCGGTATTCCTGTTATTGTCGTGAGCGATATTAAGAAAGCCATGAGTTTGATTGCTATGGAGTTTTATGGTAATCCACAAGAGAAACTCAAAATTATCGCCTTCACTGGAACCAAGGGTAAGACAACAGCAGCCTATTTTGCCTATAACATCTTGGCTCAACACCATCGCCCAGCTATGCTGTCTACCATGAATACAACCTTAGATGGTAAGACCTTCTTTAAATCTGCCCTCACAACTCCTGAAAGCATTGATCTCTTTGATATGATGGCTCAAGCTGTTAAGAATGGTAGAACCCACCTCATCATGGAAGTCTCTAGTCAAGCCTATCTGGTCAAACGCGTCTATGGTCTGACCTTTGATGTAGGTGTCTTTCTTAACATCACTCCTGACCATATCGGACCAATTGAACACCCTAGTTTTGAAGATTACTTCTACCACAAACGTCTCTTGATGAAAAATAGCCGAGCAGTTGTCATTAACAGCGACATGGACCACTTCTCTGTGCTGAAGGAACAAGTGGAACATCAAGAACATGACTTCTATGGTAGCCAGTCAAGCAACCATATCGAGAACTCTAAAGCCTTTAGCTTTTCAGCTACAGGTAAACTCGCTGGTGATTATGATATTCAACTCATCGGCCACTTCAATCAAGAAAATGCCGTTGCTGCAGGACTTGCCTGTCTTCGTCTAGGTGCCAGTCTTGGAGATATCAAAAAAGGGATCGCTGCGACCCGAGTTCCTGGACGTATGGAAGTCCTCACACAGAAAAACGGCGCTAAGGTCTTCATCGACTATGCCCACAATGGCGATAGTCTGAAAAAACTGATTTCTGTTGTTGAAACCCATCAAACTGGAAAAATTGCTCTGGTTCTCGGTTCGACTGGAAACAAGGGTGAAAGTCGCCGCAAAGACTTTGGCCTCCTCCTCAATCAACATCCTGAGATTCAAGTCTTTCTCACAGCTGATGACCCCAACTATGAAGATCCAATGGCCATTGCTGAAGAAATAAGCAGCTATATCAGTCATCCTGTTGAAAAGATTGCCGATCGTGAACAAGCCATCAAGGCCGCGATGGCCATCACAAATCAAGAACTCGATGCCGTGATTATTGCTGGTAAGGGAGCTGATTGCTACCAGATCGTCCAAGGAAAGAAAGAAGACTATCCTGGAGACGCAGCTATCGCAGAACGTTATCTATAAAATCAAAAAATCAAGGGAGGCTTTCCCTTGGTTTTTTTAGTCTTCTTTCTTAAATGAATTTTTAAGCCCTTCAACGGCACCTTCTACAGCACCTTTAGCATCTTCTACAACTTCTTTTGCTTTCGCAACTGTTTTTTCTACAGTACCTTCTGCTTCTGTCTTGCTATCGCCAGTAACTTTACCAAATCCTTCTTTGATAGCACCAGTTGCTTGATCCAATTTATTTTCAAGTGACATAACTCTGTCTCCTTTGCTTTTAATACGATAATGGTTATCGCTTACATTCAGTTTATGCTTATTCTTTAGCAAAGTCAAACAATCTGCTCAAAAGCAACTAATTAAGACAAATAGAAAGACAATCTCTCCTTGTCAAAATCGACGGCTAACTCATACTTTCCAGCTTCATTTTGCACAATATAGCCTAGAACGACTAAACTGTCCACAAAGATATCACGACGTTTCTGCATCAGCTGGTCTTTTTTGAGGAATTTTAACAAAAAAGTCGTCATATATTTGAGGGCATACTCAGGGTTAACATCTCCTAAAATATCATAGAGTTCCTGCTGTTTTTCTGTCAAAGGATATTGATTCTTGACCTTGTAGAAATAATTAGACAAGGTCATCTTTTCTCTTGCAAAGTCCGTACGTTCGACTAAAATGGCGGCATTGGTTTGATTGCGCAATTCCGTTTCAAAAGTCTTCTCTAGTAAGGCTTGATAGACTGGACTCTCCTCTCTGACAAAAATTTCTTGGTCAAGGACCAGACTGTCTATTGATTCTAGAAAAGGGAGATTGAGGGAATAGCGTTTGTTTTCCCTTAGTATCAAGCCTGCCTTTATATACTCTTCCATGAGTTTATCAACTGCCACATCTGGAAACTGAGCCTTGATTTCTCGAAGGATCACATCGTCATGCTGGTCCAGATAGTCCACTAAATCTATAAAAAATGGCTGTCGAGTCAAACGGGAGGGATTAAAAATTTGAATCATGAAGATTCCTTTCTTTACATTCTAAAAGAGGGGATGCTGCCAACTGACTGGGATTGGTCCCTGGCTGGTTCAGAGGCACTGGAAGTTCGAGTTTCCTGTAATATTCTCTCCAGAAATCACTAATCTCCTGCTCCCCGTCCCCAAATTTCATGGGAATCGTCTCAAAAATAGGCAGGATTTCTGCGATGTACTGGGAGCAGTAAAAGCCATCCCCATTGGGATAAAAAGAGCTATTATAAGGAGCTCCTAGATGCTTGCAAGCCTTCTCCTTCACCAAGTCGACTTCCATCTCTGGATAGACATAAAGGTCGTAGAGATGAGTAGGTTCAAAAAAATCAGCTGGTTCTTGACAGATAACACCTGCCTGCCCACTAGCATGGAAAATCAAACCATCCAAAAAGATGGCTACATGACTATAATTCCCAGTAGAAGCCTGGATGGCCTGCCCCATGTCTGAAAGGTCCTTCACAAAAATCAAATCGCCATTTTCTAACATCTTCCTCTCCTAGAAAAAAAGGAGCCGAAACCCCTTTAGCTATATGGAAACAAGTGTTTCCACGTTTCAATTATCACTCAAGCTATTAGCCATTAAAGCTTTCAGTCAACTGAGGTACCACTTGTTTCTTACGTGAAACAGCACCTGGAAGGAAAGCGTGGTTGTTTTCAAGTTTGAAGTTAAATGCTGCTTCGACCTTGTCCATGTTTGACCCAAGAGCAAGGATTTCTGAGTTTGAGTTTACGATGTCTGTAATCATCAAGACAAAGTCAGAGTAGCCATTTGCTGCATTAGCTGCTTGCATTGCTGCTTCGATTTCAGTTTGACGTTCCAAGACTTCAGCAATATCAACTGTATTAACTTGGGCAACACGGACCTTGTTTCCGTTGAGTTCAAAAGTCTTAGCATCGATGTCAATCAATTCTTCAGCAGATTTGCTAGCCAAGTTAGTACCAGCCTTGAGCATAGCAAGACCGTATTCTTCCAAGTTCACGCCTGCTAATTCTGCCAATTCAGGAGCGATGACTTTATCAGATGGGTGAGTTGTTGGTGATTTCAAAAGAAGGGTATCTGAAATCAAACCTGAAAGCATCAAACCTGCGATTTCTTTAGGAACTGCTACACCATGTTCTTTAAACATGCGGTAAACGATAGATGAGGCTGATCCAACTGGTTCCAAACGCATGTAAAGCGGACTTGCAGTTTCAAAGTTAGCCACACGGTGGTGATCCACAACTCCGTAAACTTCTACTTCAGCGATATCTGACACTGACTGTTGGAATTCATTGTGGTCAGTTAAGATAACTTGCGCTGCACCTTCTGCTTTAGCAGATGTGATAACACGCGGTGCTTCTACACCAAAATAGTTCAAAACAAAAGCTGTTTCTTCATTTGGAGTACCGAGAGCTACTGCTTCCGTGTCCAATCCATAAGCCTCTTTTGCAAGATAGGCAAAGGCTACAGATGACCCGATGGCATCTGAGTCTGGATTTTGATGACCAAATACTAGAATCTTAGACATGATAATACCTCTTTAAATTTATTCATCTTATTTTAGCACTTTTTTCCTTTTTTGACAAAAGTAAGAGGAGCCAAAGGACTCCTCATTAGATATCAATATGATTGACTAGATTTTTCTCTTGATTTTCAGATAAAAATCGTTCTTTCTGTGGACGTTTCTTGCGTTTGAGGAGAGCCTCCGCAGACATGGCTTCTTCCTTACTGGCAAAGCCTTCTGCATAGACGAGTTTGACTGGTAAGCGAGCTCGGGTATACTTGGCTCCCTTACCACTATTATGAACGGCAAGGCGCCTCTTCACATCCGTTGTATAGCCCGTATAGTAAGAACCGTCACGGCACTCCACCACATACATATAGGCCTTATGATCCATAGTAAATCTCTTGAATTTCTGGCGTATAAGAACCATCATCATTGTGAACAATGAGTGGTGGCAGGACCTTGAAGCCACTTGTCGATCCATCCTTGATAGCTTCGATTAAGAGCATATTGGCCTCCTTCTCTCGTTTAGGATAGACAAATTGCAGGCGCTTAGGTGCCAAATTGTGGCGTTGAAGCATGTCTAAGATATCCAAGAGCCGATCTGGACGATGAACCATGGCCAAACGTCCATTGGATTTGAGAATACTCTGAGCACTTCGACAAATTTCTTCTAAGTTAGTCGCAATTTCGTGTCTGGCCAGAAGGTAGTGTTCACTCTCGTTGAGATTGGAATATGGATCCACCTTGAAATAAGGCGGATTACACAAAATCATATCTACCTTACTTCCCTGAATGTGGGCAGGCATATTTTTCAAATCATCGCAGATGACTCGCATCTGCTCTTCCAAGCCATTCAACTGAACCGAACGCTCTGCCATATCTGCCAAGCGCTCCTGAATCTCTACAGATATTATCCGCGCCTGAGTACGTGAACTAGCAAAAAGTCCCACTGCACCATTTCCAGCACAAAAGTCCACAATTAAGCCCCGTTTAGGGAAGCGAGGAAAGCGTGACAAGAGAACACTATCCACCGAATAGCTAAACACCTCTCTATTTTGAATGATCTTGATATCTGTCGAAAAGAGCTGATTGATTCGCTCTCCTGGTTTTAATAATTGTTCTTCCATATATTGATTTTAAAAATACGAAATCTAATAGACTAGTTTTTCTCTCTCAGATTGTTGAGGGCTTCCTTTGTCCAGATTGGCATCATTCGCCCAAGTGGTGCAAAACCGTGCTTGATACGATCATTTGAAAAACGTCTCCGTCTTGGTAGTTGGTGTTTTTCTTCCTCCAGAGTGCGAATAGATAGACTAGCTTTACCTGAAAATTCGTCTAAATCAACAACCTGAACTTGCACTTCTTCACCAATTTTCAAAACTTCATAGATATTTTCGATAAATCCTGTCCGAATCTCTGAAATATGGATCAACCCAATCACCCCTGTCTCTAATTCGACAAAGGCACCATAGGGCTGGATTCCTGTAATACGCCCATTTAGCTTATCACCGATTTTCATCTTAATCCTCAATTTCAATCGTTTCAATTACCACATCTTCAACTGGTTTGTCCATAGCGCCTGTCTCAACAGCTGCAATGGCATCCAAGACCGCAAATGATTCTGCATCGACCAATTGCCCAAAAACAGTGTGACGACGGTCAAGGTGAGGAGTTCCACCTTGTTCTGCATAAATCTCAGCGATTGGCTCAGGCCAGCCACCACGCGCAATCTCTTTCTTAGAGTATGGCAAATGTTGGTTTTGCACGATAAAGAACTGGCTGCCATTGGTATTGGGCCCAGCATTGGCCATAGAAAGAGCGCCACGAACATTATAAAGTTCTTCTGAAAATTCATCTTCAAAAGCCTGTCCATAAATAGACTCTCCCCCCATACCAGTACCAGTTGGGTCTCCACCTTGAATCATAAAGTCCTTGATAATACGGTGGAAAATCACACCATCATAGTAACCGTCTTTTGAAAGAGCGACAAAGTTTGCTACTGTTTTGGGAGCCTGTTCAGGGAAGAGCTTGATACGCAAGTCTCCATGATTCGTCTTAATAGTCGCTAGAGGACCTTCTACTGTTTCAATTTCTACTTGTGGGAAATGCAATTCTTTTTCTACCATACCAAATCCTTCTAAGGCATCAAAAATGCCATCTTCTTCTACTGTTTTTGTAATATAATCTGCTTTTTCTTTGATTTTTTCGTGGGAAACTCCCATAGCAATACTGATTCCAGCATAATCAAAGAGTTCCATATCATTGAGACCATCCCCAAAGACCATGACATTCTCTGGTTTCAATCCTAGGTGTTCTACAACCTTTGCCACACCAGCAGCCTTTGAACCTGAAATTGGTACCACATCAGATGAATGTTCATGCCAACGCACCATGCGAAGTTTATCCGATAAAGACTCTGGTAAGTGCAAGCCATCCCCTTTATCTTCAAAGGTCCACATCTGGTATATATCTGCTTTTTCATGAAAGTCAGGATCCACACCCAGGTTCGGATAAATCGGATCAATAGCCTCACTGATCAGTTCTGTTCGCGTGGAGAGTTTGGCGTCATGACTTCCAACCAAGCCATACTCAATTCCCTCTTCCTTCGTCCAAGAAATGTACTCCTCTACATCTGACTTCTCAATCTGATTTTGATAAATGACATTTCCTTTTTTATCTTCTATATAGGCACCATTCAAGGTCACAAAAAAGTCAGGCTTGAGGTCACGAATCTCTGGTACGACACCGAAAATCCCTCGTCCAGAGGCGATTCCTGTTAAAATTCCTTTTTCACGCAACTGTTTAAAGACAGTGGGAATTGTAGTTGGAATAAAACCTGCCTTTGACGTACGCAAGGTATCATCAATATCAAAAAAGACAATCTTAATCTTCTTTGCCTTATATTTTAATTTTGCATCCATCTCTCTACCTCTTTCAATCTAACTCTTTCCATTATACCATAAAGTAGAGAAATCCCATATCTCCAAAAAATTTGCTACCTCTTATTCTAATTCCTTGGATAAGTACAAAACCAAATCATCATTATTTTGAATAGTGGCATTCATTTCCAACGGTTGGTTTCGATACCAAACTCCCGTTCCATCTGGAATATAACCTCGTTTGATGTACAATCTCTGGGCAGGTCCATACCCTGAATGGAGCCCAACACCAAGAGTCACCTTATCCGATATGAGCTTAACTCGTTTTTCTGCTTCTTCCAGCAAGAGATTTCCAATACCTTGATTTTGAAAGGGCTCAAAGACATTGAAATCTGAAAGTTCTGGAGACATTCCAGCAAAGGGACCATGCTTGGCAATTGGTAAAATAGTGATGTACCCCGCTACTACACCCTCAAAATTAGCAACTAAAGCTTCCCTCTCTCCACTCTCCTGTTCCTTAAAGTATAGAGTTAAAATTTCCTCTCTACTTGGCCAACCTTGGCTGATAAATCCTTGAGATAGATCTTTAATGTCAGATTCTTGCATTTTTCTAATTGAACATGTCGTCTTCATAAGATGCTCCTTTAAAGCTTTCTCCTACCATTATAACACGATAATAAAAATTAAAAGAAAAAACCTAGTAAGGCAAAAGAATCTTACTAGATCAAAAGAGAGCCCTTTCTAATAGAGTCCTGTAAAGTCTGAAAAAGAGATTCATAGGACCTGATAAAAAGGCCCGTATGAAGCTGAAAAAGAGGTCCGGGGGACCTGAAAAAAAGACCCACCCGGGTCTTTTTTTTAATCTTCGTTTACGAAAGGCATCAAAGCCATTACGCGAGCGCGTTTGATAGCTGTTGTTACTTTACGTTGGTTTTTAGCTGAAGTTCCTGTTACACGACGTGGAAGGATTTTCCCACGTTCTGAAACGAAACGGCTAAGAAGCTCAGTATCTTTGTAATCAACATATTCAATTTTATTTGCTGCGATGTAATCAACTTTTTTACGGCGTTTGAATCCGCCACGACGTTGTTGAGCCATGTTTTTTCTCCTTTATAGTTTTAATTGTCCATTAGAATGGTAAATCATCATCTGAAATATCCAACGGATTGGTTGCTCCAAATGGATTTTCATCACGTGAAAAGTCAGGTACTGATTGTGTAGGTGCTGTATAACTAGCAGTTGGTGCAGAATAAGCTCCACCTGTATGTCCTTCACGCACGCTACGGCTTTCCAACATTTGGAAATTATCAGCCACGACTTCTGTTACGTAGACACGTTGTCCTTGCTGGTTATCGTAACTACGAGTCTGGATACGACCTGTGATCCCGATAAGAGAGCCTTTTTTAGCCCAGTTAGCAAGATTTTCAGCCTGTTGGCGCCACATAACGACATTGATGAAATCAGCCTCACGTTCGCCATTTTGACTCTTGAATGTACGGTTTACTGCAAGAGTAAAAGTCGCAACTGCTACATTTGATGGGGTATAACGCAACTCAGCGTCACGTGTCATACGCCCTACAAGTACAACATTGTTAATCATAGTTTACCTTCTTACGCGTCAAGTTTGACGATCATGTGACGAAGAATGTCAGCGTTGATTTTTGAAAGACGATCAAACTCTTTAAGAGCTGCGTCGTCGTTTGCTTCAACGTTAACGATGTGGTAAAGTCCTTCACGGAAATCTTGGATTTCGTATGCAAGACGACGTTTTTCCCAAGTTTTTGATTCAACAACAGTTGCACCGTTGTCAGTCAAGATAGAGTCAAAACGTGCTACCAAAGCGTTTTTCGCTTCTTCTTCAATGTTTGGACGAATGATATAAAGAATTTCGTATTTAGCCATTGATATGTTCCTCCTTTTGGTCTAATGACCCCTAGTCTTTGCAAGGGGTAAGTGAGGTTTGCTCACAATTAACTATTATACTAGAAAAACTGATAGATGGCAAGTAAAAAAGATAAAAGTGAAAAATAACTCTATTTCTTAGAAATAACATCCTCTTTTAGTTCCAAAGATCCGGCCATCTCTTTCAAAATGAAAAATAGCAAAAAGCTGGCTAGTACTAAAACGAATCCTAAGTAAAGAAAGGCTACTACAAATCCTAGATAGTCAATCAACCACCCCATCAGAGGAAAAATGACGATCATACTCAGGCTGAACATCATAGAGTAGACACTTAGCATGGTTGCCCGTACCTCACTTGGGAGTCGCTTTTGTAAATCGTTGTCAAAAATCGGTTGAAAGAGAGCATATAAGGCGTTACTAATCAAATAAACCAAAATATAAATCAGTGGCGTAGCAAAGTAGGACAGCAAATAAGTTCCTCCCGTCAAGAGGACAAGAATTGGAAAAAGTTTTAAGGCTGAATACCTCTTTCCAATCTTACTTGCTAGATAAACTGACCAGATATTCAAAACACTGCCCATCAGCATGACCATCGAAATTTGCCATCCTTCTAAGTCAGGCAGTTGATTTTGATAGTAAAAATAAAACATACACATCAGTGTCCCGATAATTTGGGACAGAATCATCCAGCCAAAAAGACTGGGATTTCTATGCAACTCCTCTTTGACAGTCAATATAATCCTTTTCATCGTCAGACGCTCAGACTTTTGCGCTTTAACACTAGGCTCTTTTAGCATCCAAGTTAGGAAAAGAACGATTGTAGAAGTGGCAATCATGATATAGTAGGTCAAGTGCAATTGACCATGGACAAAAAATCCCGCTAAAACGGTCCCCAAAGACCGAGTTCCTTCTGCTACCCCTGACATAAAACTTGAGATAGACAAGTAGCGCTCTTTTAATCCAGCCTCCACGGCCGAATCATAAACCATGGCTGCACTCGTGCCCGAATCAAAATTATAAGACAAGGCACTCACCACCATCGCGAGGGCATAAATCCAAAAATTACCTTGCCCTACTAACATGAGAATAGACGACGCAATCCCAGCAATCCGACTTAAATACAGATTGGTTTTATATGAATAGCGGTCAGCTAACATTCCAGAGGGAATTTCACAAATGACACTGGTAGCATGAAAAATGCTTTCCAATAAGCCAATCTGCAAAAGTGACATCCCATTTTGACTGAGAAATAAAATCCAAAAGCTGGTAATGCCCAGAAAAGCAAAAAATTCCACTCCTGCCATGAGACCGATATTCTTCCGATAATTTCGTTTAAACATAATTTCTCCTTTAACAAGTGTATATATCCTTGTGTCTGTCACTTGTTAATCTGTGCTTTACATGATCTCCACCTCTTCTTTCTTTTACTTTGAAAAAACGCCCCTAGGGCGTTTTGATTTATTTTATGGTTTGATACGGTGCAACATACGTGGGAATGGAATGGCTTCACGGATGTGTTTTGTACCTGCTGCGAAAGTTACCATACGCTCAATACCAATACCAAATCCACCGTGTGGTACAGTACCGTATTTACGAAGGTCAAGGTAGAATTCGTATTCTGTACGATCCATGCCAAGCTCATCCATCTTAGCAACAAGGGCGTTGTAGTCTTCCTCACGCATAGAACCACCGATGATTTCTCCATATCCTTCTGGTGCAAGCAAGTCTGCACAAAGCACGCGCTCAGGATTTCCAGGGACTGGTTTCATATAGAAGGCCTTGATAGCTGCTGGGTAGTTGATAACGAAGGTTGGTACACCAAAGTGGTTTGAAATCCATGTTTCGTGTGGTGAACCAAAGTCATCTCCATGCTCCAAATGCTCGTAATCAGCATCTTCATCATTCTCATGCTCTTGCAAGAGGTCAATGGCTTGATCGTAAGTGATGCGTTTGAATGGCTCAGCAATGTAGCGTTTCAAGAGTTCTGCATCACGTTCCAAGGTTTCCAAGGCTTGAGGCGCACGATCCAAAACGCCTTGAAGAAGAGCTTTCACATAAGCTTCTTGCAAGTCAAGTGACTCATCGTGTGTCAAGTAGGAGTACTCCGCATCCATCATCCAGAACTCAGTCAAGTGACGGCGCGTTTTTGATTTCTCCGCACGGAATACTGGACCAAAGTCAAAGACACGACCAAGAGCCATAGCACCTGCCTCTAGGTAAAGCTGACCTGATTGGCTCAAGTAGGCTGGCGTTCCAAAGTAGTCTGTTTCAAAGAGTTCAGTAGAGTCTTCTGCTGCATTTCCTGAAAGAATTGGGCTATCAAATTTCATGAAGCCGTTCTTGTCAAAAAACTCATAAGTTGCATAGATGATAGCGTTACGGATTTGCATCACAGCCACTTGCTTACGAGAGCGGAGCCACAAGTGACGGTTGTCCATCAAGAAGTCTGTTCCGTGTTCTTTTGGTGTGATAGGGTAGTCTTGAGATTCACCAATAACTTCGATATCTGTAATATCGAGCTCATAACCAAACTTAGAACGCTCGTCTTCTTTGACAATCCCTGTCACATAAACAGAAGTTTCTTGGCTCAAGCGTTTAATGGTGTCAAATTTTTCAAGACCTACCTCTTCACCAAATTTTTCAATAAAGTTTGGTTTAAAGGCTACACCTTGGAAAAAGGCTGTTCCATCGCGCAATTGCAAGAAGGCAATCTTCCCTTTTCCAGATTTGTTGGCAACCCAGGCTCCAATGGTCACTTCTTGACCAACGTAGTCTTTTACATCGATAATTGTTACACGTTTTGTCATAATCTATCTTCCTTTTTTCGTTTAACTTGTCCGAAGACATCATTACTCACTATTTTACCATAAATAGACTGCGATAGCTAGGTTCTACTAGAGAAAATTCGTGAGATTTTCGTTACAAAAAATCTTCGCCAAGACGACGAAGATTCTAAATTTTATTTTTCCATAAATTGATGCAAACGGCGAATAGCTTCTTTTAATGTATCCAAGTCTGTGGCATAGCTGAGACGAACATTTTCTGGTGCTCCAAATCCAGCTCCTGTAATCAAGGCAAGACCGACTTCTTCGAGAATAGCCGTTGTAAACTCTGTCACATCGGTATAACCCTTCATTTCCATCGCTTTTTTAACATTTGGGAAAAGATAGAAGGCTCCTTGGGGCTTGACAACTTCAAATCCTGGTACTTTGCACAAGAGAGGATAAATAGTGTTCAAACGTTCCTCAAAAGCCTGGCGCATGATTTCGACAGAATCTTGTGGCCCAGTTAGGGCTTCAATGGTAGCATATTGCGATACAGCAGTCAGGTTGGAAGTTGTTTGTCCTGTTAGTTTGCTCATAGCAGAGATAATCTCAGGATTTCCCACAGCATAACCTACCCGCCAACCAGTCATGGCATAGGCCTTAGATACACCGTTAATCACGATGGTTTGCTTGCGAATGGCTTCTGACAGACTAGAAATTGGAACAAATTCGTTCCCGTTATAAACCAGACGTCCATAAATATCATCTGCTAGGATAAGGACATCATGCGCAACAGCCCAATTTCCGATAGCCATGAGTTCCTCACGAGAGTAAATCATACCAGTCGGATTCGATGGTGAATTAAGAACCAAGACTTTGGTCTTATCTGTTCGGGCTGCTTCTAGCTGCTCTACTGTTACTTTAAAGTGATTGTCTTCCTTGGCCTGGACAAAGACTGGCACACCTTCTGCCATTTTGACTTGATCCCCATAGCTGACCCAATATGGTGTAGGAATGATGACCTCATCACCTGGATTGACCACGGCCATAAAAAAGGTATAGAGAGAGAACTTAGCACCAGTGGCAAAGGTAACTTCGTTGGCTGCTACAGAATACCCATAGTGGCGTTTAAAATAGGTATTAACCGCTGCTTTTAACTCTGGTAGGCCTGAAGCAACTGTATAGAAGGAAGCTCGTCCATCTCGAATCGCTTCTACCGCTGCATCCTGAATGTTTTCAGGAGTATGAAAATCAGGCTGTCCCAAGGTTAAGAAAAGAACATCCTTTCCTTGAGCTTTTAATGCCTTGGCTCTTGCATCACTAGCTAGAGTGACGCTTTCTTCCATTTCTAGTACACGTTTGGATAGTTTCATATGTCCTCCTTTATTGGATCACTGCTCCTGTTTCAAAGTCGACCAGATAGTACTGGTTTCCTGACTTGACTTCCCAAATCGGCTTGTCCTGATAGCGACCAAAAGTAATCTTGTCAATGTCGCTAGCTCCTTTTTCCCTCGAAATCGTCGCTGCCTTGTCTTGAGAAATCCCTTTATCAAGCTGATAAACATAAATCTTGTGGTCATTCTTTTCAATCAGTACGGCAATGGCCTCTTGCTTTTTATTATGTCCTAAAACGCTGTAATAACCTTCTAGTCCATTATAAAAATCAACCTGATCTGCCTTTTCCAATTCTGCATACTGCTTGGCTAGTTTTTCTCCCTCAACTCTAGCATCTTGATAGGGTTTCATGCTGAGTGATATCAGATAAAGGAAGGAAGTGGTCATGACTAGTACTACCAGAGCAATGCCGATTCCATACTGTAAAAGTAGCTTGTTTTTTGCTTTTTTCTGTCTTAGTTTCACTCGTCTATTTTACCATCTCTCCTTCTTTATTACAAGTGAAGACGGGAACATTCTAAGATTCTTTTCCTATAAAATATAAGTTCTTGTTTTTCTCTCTCATTATTGATAAAATAGCCTTATGAAACAATATTTGAAAGAGAAAATTTCCGATAATCAACTAGACTTAAAAACGGCTATCGTCCTCAATAAAGCCATACGAACTTTTAAACCATATGAAGCCAAGGCTGCTAAAGAACACGGGCTAACACCCACCCAATTTTCAGTTTTGGAAACCCTCTATAGCAAGGGGGAACTACGCATTCAGGATTTGATTGAAAAAATGTTGGCCACTTCTGGAAACATGACTGTTGTCATTCGAAATATGGTTCGAGATGGATGGATTTCTAGAACTTGCGACCCCAAGGATCGTCGCTCCTTTTTCCTGAAATTAACACCTGCAGGACGCAGAAAAATCGAGGAGGTTCTTCCTGACCATATCGATTCGATTGTAGAAGCACTCAGCATCTTGGAAGATGGCGAAAAGGAAGACTTAATCCAGATTTTAAAAAAATTTAAAAATTTGTGAGCAAAATTATTGCTAATTAGTATCATTTGTTGTAACATGGATGGTAACAAAAGAGTTCGCTCTTTGAATTTTAAACTAAAGGAGACACATCATGTCTAAAAAAGTATTATTTATCGTCGGTTCACTACGCCAAGGTTCTTTCAACCACCAAATGGCCCTCGAAGCTGAAAAAGCACTTGCTGGAAAAGCAGAAGTTAGCTATCTTGATTACTCAGCTGTTCCTCTCTTCAGCCAAGATTTGGAAGTTCCAACTCATCCAGCTGTAGCTGCTGCTCGTGAAGCAGTCCTTGCTGCGGATGCTATCTGGATCTTCTCTCCAGTCTACAACTTCTCTATCCCTGGAACAGTGAAAAACTTGCTTGACTGGCTCTCTCGCGCCATTGACTTGTCTGATACACGTGGTGCTTCTGCCCTCCAAGACAAGTTTGTTACTGTCTCATCTGTAGCCAATGCTGGTCACGATCAACTCTTTGCTATTTACAAAGACCTCTTGCCATTTATCCGTACACAAGTCGTTGGTGATTTTACAGCTGCTCGTGTCAATGACTCTGCTTGGGCAGACGGAAAATTGGTGTTAGAAGAAGCAACTGCTTCATCACTTGCAAAACAAGCGGACGACCTTCTTGTAGCCATCAACTAATCTAGCAAAAACCAGCTCGAATGAGCTGGTTTTATGCTTGTTTCACAAAGACGAGTTCTAAATCACTTGATAAATCAGGTCGGTAGTCAAAGCCGGCAAAGCGGAGCTTGCGAGCTTGTTCGACTGTATGGACTTGCCCCTCTATCAAGGCGGTTAAAAAGGCACCACGGGCTTTTTTTGAAATGGTTGAGTGGATTTTCAGCTGGCCTGCCTTGTCCTCCATAAATTTGAAGGTCACTATCTTTTCTCTAATTTCCTTCGAAAATACGGTTTCAAAC
The DNA here is from genome assembly GCF_002096685.1 of Streptococcus oralis subsp. dentisani. Taxonomy (GTDB): domain Bacteria; phylum Bacillota; class Bacilli; order Lactobacillales; family Streptococcaceae; genus Streptococcus; species Streptococcus oralis_AD. Next base: position 289,432 of record NZ_NCVA01000041.1, read on the forward strand.
TCTGATGATAGGAGTGAGAATATCAAATCCTCATCCTCTAGTGCCTCATCGTAGGCTGACTTCCAATGACTCTTTAAAGTCTTCCCAGCAACTTTTAACTTCATCAAGAAGTCCAAACGGTGAGGAGCCATGGGCGACAAGGCGGGGACAACACCGTATAAAGCCGAGGTAATTAGGACATGATTTTCAAGATAGGTTTGTTCAGCCTTTGTTAACTCATCTCGTTTGATGTGACGATACATGAGACCATCGAAAAGTTTCAAGGCTGGATAATGTTTAGCCCTGTGATCTTTTAAAGCTTGAATATGAGCGTACTCTTCTTCTGCTTTCTCGGCAGATACCTTATAAAAAGTCTCTAATTCACTGGCTGAGTAGTGCGCCAGTGAGTCAAGGACTACCTGACTTTCTTCCCTCAAGGGGAGCGCTTCGATACAAGGATGGTCTGTGTTCATTTCTTTTGCTGTCGGGATTAAAATTTTCATATTGTTAGTGTAGCATATTTTTCAACCACGACCAAGAATTTCATCTTAAAAACCTCGGTTCACACCGAGGTTTCTCTGTTTATTTTGGCCATCCTAACCAGATAGCCACGAGAACAAGGGCTGTGCCAGCTAAGCTTGTTAAGATAGATAAGAATTTATCTTTTTTCTCCTTGAACTGAGAAAACCTATTTTTATACTCAATGAAAATCAAAGAGCAAACTAGGAAGCTAGCCGCAGGCAGTACTTGAGTACGGCAAGGCGACGCTGACGTAGTTTGAATTTGATTTTCGAAGAGTATTATTGTACTTTAAAGGTCTTGAGATAATTATCTTTTCCAACTTGACCTTCAAAGGATTGCCCATTTTCAAGGTAAGGAAGGTCGTCTGACACGGAAGCCTTGACTTTATAAATCTTGCCATCAACTTTGAAGAAGTAGACGGTGTCACCCTTGATAACAGCTGATTTAAGGTCTGAAACCACTCCCTTGATGTTTTCTACCGTTTCATTATCCAGCTCGAGGTCGTTTTTATTGGCATATTTGCTGAGGAGTTCATCTACTGTAGCTGCTACGATGACGTTTTGGTACTCTACTGCATCAACCAAAGCATACTCCTTGACCAAACCTGCATTGTCCTTCAATCCCATGATGTAGAGCGGTTTGTCATTGAGATTGACAAGGATAGGGAAGGTCGCCTTATAGGCTTTTTCCTGCACTGCTCCTTCTGCGGAAGCACGGGCTGATTCTTCGGTTGCTGAAGCTAGATTGTACTTGGTGATTTCACCAGTGCGCATATTTTCAAGGATAAATCCTAGATTACTTTCGTCAGCGTTGGCTGAAGTCACCCCAGTGTAGAGATAAATGTCATTTCCGATAGAAAGATAGTTATAGCCCTCGGTCGTTTGGGTAACGTTTTTCTTAGAAATCAAGGCATTCCAGAAGCCGTCTTTATACTTGCCGTTATAGTTGATTTGCTGGATGGTTTCTTCTGCTGGATAGACACGATCCACCCATTCTGGTACTTCATCCAAGCTGTATTCCTTGGTTTCTCCATTGGTGGCGTCTAAGATAATAACAGACGAAGGGCGAGGAACTCCTAGACCAAACTGCTTTTGATAAACGGTTGCTACATAGAAAGGATTGCCTTCATCATCCACCTCAAAGGAGGGCGTTTTAAAAATCTTGGTTGGGTACTTGATCCGAAGATGACGTTTGACGTCTCGGTTAAAATACTCGGAGTCTGAATACTTCATTGGCGTTTTTAAATCCACCAATTCCGCATTTCCTGTCACCATATCAACCTTGATATACTCGCCAATTCCCTTGGACTGATTATTAAACCATTTGATCGGGTCGGCATACTCCAAAGGAGTTACTCGATAAGGTTTGCCATCAACCGTCAGCTGGGTATAAGTATCTGCTGCTACGTACTGGGAGACCTTATCCGTCAGAGAGCCTAGATAACGATCTCCAATCTTCTCTGCAGTGCTCCGATCTAGGATTGGAACCTTACTGGTATCACTCTTAGGAAAATCTTTAAAATCTTTTTCTGTGATAGACACCACATTAGCATAATTTTTTGCTTGGAAAAAGCTAGAGGTTACTAGGCTTACCAGACCAGCAAGGGCAAAAATGATAGCTGCAGTCAGAAACAATCCTCTACTAAGTTTGGTAAAAAGGAATCCTTCTAGATTGAGATCTTTGGTAGCCTTGCCATGTCGTAGGTGAACAGTTTTGAGGAGATTGGTATCCTTGCGGAAACTAAACAAAATCCCCATCACCACCAAATGCCCACAGAGAAAGAAGATGAATTCCCAACTAGTCAGATTGAAGGGTGGTAAAAATATATACCAGGTCGTTGCGATAAAAACAAGTTCAAATAGTATGCGTTTCATCTGAATTCCTCCTAAATAATCCGTCCTTCCAAATGATCCAGTTCATGTTGGCAGATCTGAGCTGGAAAACCTGTTAACGTAATGGTCTGTTCCTGCCACTTACTATCTCGATAGGAAACCGTAATCGTTTCATAACGAGTTGTTGATCGCACCCCAGTCAAGGACAAACACCCTTCCTCTGTCTCGTAAGGTCCTATGTAGGAAAGGAGAACGGGATTAAACATAACCATGGGAACCAAGCCAAGATTAAAGATAATGACACGCTTCTGCACACCAATCATATTGGCCGCTAGACCGACACAGGTCTCGCGATTAGCCAGCAGGGTATCCTGCAAATCCTTAGCCAGATAAAGGTCTTCCTGACTTGCAGGTTTCGAGACCTGCGACAAGAATAAGACATCTCGGACAATTTTCTTTTCCATTCTCTTACGCTCCTTACATCTTTACTTTATTATAGCACAAAAGGGGGCAACTTCTAGTCCTTTCCCTCAAATGCAAAAAAAGCCATCCGAAGATGACTTTCTTTTTAAATCGCGTTCTTATCAAGACCAAGTTTACGTTGAACAAACTTGACGATTTCGACGATGATAATCATTGAGAAGCTTCCAGCTAGAACAATGGCCCATTGTGACAAGTCTAGTTTGGTTACGTGGAAGATTCCTTCAAGCGGTTCTACAACGATGGTCGCCATCAGAAGGATGAAGGATACCAAGATGGACCAGTTAAAGGTCTTAGACTTGAATGGGCCAACTGTCAAGATGGATTGGTAAACAGACTTGACATTGTAGGCATGGAATAGTTGAATCAAACCAAGGGTTGCAAAGGCCATAGTAAGGGCATCCGCATGAATGGCATGATTGTCACCCACATGAACTGGGTAAGCAATTGCAAGTCCATAAACACTCATAACAATAGCTGCTTGGAGTACACCTTGATAGATGATAGAACTCAAAACACCACCTGAGAAGAAGCTTGACTTACGTCCACGAGGTTTGTGGGTCATAACACCTGGCTCAGCAGGTTCAACACCAAGAGCGATAGCTGGGAAGGTATCGGTTACCAAGTTGATCCACAAAAGATGAACTGGCTGCAAGACGTCCCAACCAAACAAGGTTGATAAGAAGATAGTTAATACTTCAGCAGTATTGGCAGAAAGTAAGTACTGAATAGTCTTTTGAATGTTTGAGAAGACCTTGCGTCCTTCTTCAACTGCGACGATAATGGTCGCAAAGTTATCATCTGCAAGAATCATGTCAGAAGCCCCCTTAGAAACCTCTGTACCAGTGATTCCCATACCGATACCGATATCGGCTGTTTTCAGAGCTGGCGCATCATTAACACCGTCACCTGTCATAGCAACAACCTTACCTTGTTTTTGCCAAGCCTTGACGATACGAACCTTGTGTTCTGGAGATACACGCGCGTAGACAGAGTATTGACCAACGACTTTTTCAAATTCTTCATCAGAAAGTTCGTTGAGTTCAGCACCAGTCAAGACATGGTCTTCCGAGTCATTTTCATCGATGATTCCCAAACGTTTGGCAATGGCTTCCGCTGTATCTTGGTGGTCACCAGTGATCATGATTGGACGGATTCCCGCTTCCTTAGCGACACGAACAGCTTCTGCTGCTTCGGCACGTTCAGGGTCAATCATTCCAATCAATCCAGTAAAGATCAAGTTGTTTTCAAGCTCTTCAGAAGTCAGGTTTTCTGGAATGCTGTCTACAATCTTATAAGCACCTGCAAGAACACGCAAGGCTTGGTGAGCCATTTCAGAGTTGTTTGTGTGAATTAAGTCATTAACTTTCTCATCAATCGGAGCAACATCTCCAGCCTTATCACGAGCAACACAACGTTTCAAAAGTTGGTCAGGGGCTCCCTTGACTGCTACGAGGAATTTACCATCTGGTAATGGATGAACCGTTGACATGAGTTTACGATCTGAGTCAAATGGTAACTCAGCTACACGAGGATATTGCTCTAAAAATCCTTTAACATCATAGCCCTTGTCCAAGGCATACTGGATGAAGGCTGTTTCCGTTGGATCCCCAATCAGGTTTCCTTCTGCATCAATCTTAGTATCATTAGCCAAAACAACAGAACGAAGAAGAGGCATTTCAAGACCTAGTTCAATATCATCAGCTGAATCATGTAGGACTGCATCATAGAAGACTTTTTCGACTGTCATCTTGTTCATGGTAAGCGTACCAGTCTTATCAGAAGCGATGATCTCAGTTGAACCAAGTGTTTCAACTGCTGGCAACTTACGAACGATAGAGTTTCGTTTTGCCAAAACTTGAGTACCAAGGGCAAGAACGATGGTCACGATAGCAGGAAGTCCTTCTGGGATGGCTGCAACAGCAAGCGCAACAGATGTCATCAACTCACCAAGTGGATTTTTACCTTGAATGAAGACTCCGACTACAAAAGTAACAAGGGCAATGACCAAAATTGCATAGGTCAAGACCTTAGAAAGGTTGTTCAAGTTTTGTTTGAGTGGTGTATCCGTCTCATCCGCATCTTGGAGCATGCCAGCGATATGACCCACTTCCGTGTACATACCTGTATTGACAACAACGCCAAGACCACGACCATAAGTCACATTTGAGTTTTGGAAGGCCATATTGACACGGTCACCAATACCAGCATCTGCAGAGAGCTCGACAGTCAAGTCTTTTTCGACTGGAACAGACTCACCTGTCAAGGCTGCTTCTTCAATTTTAAGAGAATTAGCTTCTAGCAAACGTAGGTCTGCTGGCACTACATCACCAGCTTCAAGGGCAACGATATCACCTGGTACCAATTCTTTGGAATCAATCTCAGCCATGTGCCCATCACGAATAACGCGAGCAGCTGGACTAGACATAGACTTGAGGGCTTCGATGGCTTCTTCTGCTTTTCCTTCTTGGTAAACACCAAAGGCAGCGTTGATGATAACCACGGCTAGGATAATGATGGCATCTGCGATATCTTCCCCACCAGAAGTTACGACTGACAAGATAGCCGCAGCAACTAGGATGATAATCATCAAATCCTTAAATTGCTCGATAAACTTGACTAGGAGAGATTTTTTCTCACCCTCTTCCAGTTCATTGCGTCCATATTCAGCTAGACGTTTCTGCGCTTCGCTTGACGAAAGACCTTGCTCAGTTGCTTCAACTGACTTCAAGACCTCTTCAGGACTTTGAGTGTAAAACGCTTGGCGTTTTTGTTCTTTTGACATATGTCTCCTCCTTGACATTGTGTGCAAAACAAGTTCTCTTTTAGTTTTATGACAAACAAAAAGAGACCTGTTAATCATAACAAGTCTCGCTGTTTAAGATAGTGCCGGAAAACATACTTTTCAGTATACAATTCGGAATGACGACACTATCACAGGTTTCTGCCAGCTACTCCCTTGAGTAGTACTATTATATCAAAATTTGAAAAGTTTTCAAGGGTTTAAATCCGATGAAACAAGACTAAATTTGAATTTTCCCTTGAAAACCAGTATAATGGTAGAATACTATATGACTAGAAAGGAAGCCCGATGAACCAATCCATGTCAAATCTCAAATTGGCAGAACGTGGAGCCATTATCAGTATTTCAACCTACCTCCTCTTGTCTGCGGCAAAATTGGCAACTGGTCACCTCCTGCATTCTTCCAGTTTGGTGGCAGATGGTTTCAACAACGTATCCGATATTATCGGAAACGTTGCCCTCTTGATTGGGATTCGGATGGCCCGCCAACCTGCAGACCGTGACCATCGCTTTGGTCACTGGAAGATTGAAGATTTGGCTAGCTTGATTACTTCCATCATCATGTTCTATGTTGGTTTTGATGTGCTTCGGGACACCATTCAGAAAATCCTCAGTCGGGAACAAACACCTATTGATCCTTTGGGAGCGATTCTAGGAATCATTTCAGCAGCGGTCATGTTTGCTGTTTATCTCTATAACACACGCCTCAGTAAGAAATCGAAATCCAAAGCTCTCAAGGCAGCTGCTAAGGACAATCTTTCTGATGCTGTCACCTCGCTTGGGACTTCCATTGCTATCTTAGCCAGCAGTTTCAATTATCCTATCGTGGATAAATTGGTCGCTATCATCATCACCTTCTTTATCTTAAAAACAGCCTATGATATCTTTATCGAGTCTTCCTTCAGTCTTTCAGATGGTTTTGATGACCGTCTGCTAGAGGACTACCAAAAGGCCATCATGGAGATTCCAAAGATTAGTAAGGTCAAGTCCCAAAGAGGGCGTACCTACGGTAGCAATATCTACCTTGATATCACCTTAGAAATGAATCCCGACTTATCAGTCTATGAGAGTCACAAAATTGCGGACCAGGTCGAATCCATGCTGGAAGAGCGCTTCGGAGTCTTTGATACCGATGTCCATATCGAGCCAGCTCCCATACCTGAGGACGAGATTTTAGACAATGTCTACAAAAAACTGCTCATGCGTGAGCAATTGATTGACCAAGGAAATCAGCTAGAAGAACTCCTTGCTGAGGACTTTCTCTATATCCGTCAAGATGGAGAGCAGATGGATAAAGTCGCTTATCAAGCCGAAAAAGAACTTAAAGCTGCTATTAAGGATATTCAAATCACTTCCATTAGTCAGAAAACCAAGCTCATTTGCTATGAGCTAGATGGCATCGTCCACACCAGTATCTGGCGTCGCCATGAGACTTGGCAAAATGTCTTCCACCAGGAAACAAAAAAAGAAGAATAGAGAAATCCTGTCCATGAGACGGGATTTTTCTATTCTTCTAATTATCAAACTCACTTAAATATTCATAGCGTTCGTATTTTTCCAGCAAGGCTTCATTCTTCTCGTCTAATTCTTTCTGAAGAGTAGCTAGTTTCCCAAAGTCAGAACCACTTGCCTGCATCTCTTCTTCAATAACAGAGATACGGTTTTCCAAGGTTTCAATATCCCCTTCAATGCTTGCCCACTCCTGCTTTTCTTGGTAGGTCATCCGTTTCTTTTCTTCACGGACTTTGACAACCTTTTCCTTGTCAGCCTTTTGAACTTGACTGGTCGCTTCTGCTTCAAAGGCTTTTTCATCAAGATAGTCGGTATAATGGCCAAAGAATGGTCGAATTTTCCCATCTTCAAAGGCAAGAATCTTGGTCGCTACCTTATCAAGGAAATAGCGGTCATGACTAACTGTCAAGACTGGTCCTGCAAAACCTTGTAAAAAATTTTCTAGAACTGTTAAGGTTGCAATGTCTAGGTCATTTGTCGGTTCATCCAAGAGAAGCACATTGGGTTTTTCAAGGAGTAATTTGAGGAGATACAGACGTTTCTTCTCTCCACCTGATAGTTTCTCAATCAAGGTACCGTGCGTTGAACGAGGGAAAAGAAATTGTTCTAGTAATTCTGCAATAGATGTCGTAGTACCACCGCTAGTCTTAACCTCTTCTGCCACTTCCTGTAGGTAATTGATAACGCGTTTGCTTTCATCCAGGTCCTCAATTTGTTGAGAGAAATAGGCGATGCGAACTGTTTCTCCAATCACAACTTGTCCTTCAGTCGGCTCAAGACTTCCTGCAATCAGGTTGAGTAGGGTTGATTTCCCCACACCGTTGTCCCCAACGATTCCGATACGGTCTTTGGCTTGCACCAATAGATTAAAATCTTGCAAAATGGGCTTATTCTCATAAGCAAAGGAAACATCTTTAAACTCGATAACCTTCTTACCAATACGGCTGGTTTCAAAGTTCATGGTCAAGTCTGTCTCAGCAACGCCGCTTGAAACTTCTTTTTTCAAGTCATGAAAACGATTGATACGAGCCTGCTGCTTAGTCGCACGTGCCTGTGGTTGTCTGCGCATCCAGGCCAATTCTTGCTTATAAAGTTGGTCTTTTTTGTGAAGGAGAGCAGCGTCACGCTCATCTTGCTCCGCCTTAAGGCGAACATAGTCCTGATAATTACCCTGATACTCGGTCAAGCCTGCTCGGTCCAACTCGAAAATTCGTGTTGACAAAGCGTCTAAGAAATAACGATCGTGGGTGATGAAGAGAACGGTTTTCTTGGAATTTTTCAAAAAGAGGGTCAGCCACTCAATAGTCGCAATATCTAAGTGGTTGGTCGGCTCATCCAGTAGCAAGAGATCGTGGTCTCCAAGAAGAACTTGCGCCAACTGAACCCGTCTTCTCAGACCACCTGACAATTCGCCAACAGGAGTTGATAAGTCCTGAATCCCCAACTTGCTGAGAACCGTCTTGACCTGGCTTTCAATTTCCCAAGCTTGGAGAGAGTCCATCTCTGCCATGACCCGTTCCAAACGAGCCTGCTTGTCCTCACTGTAGTTGAGCATGATCAACTCATACTCACGAATCAGCTGAATTTCCTTGAGGTCGCTGGACAGAACCGTATCCAAGACCGTCTTGCTATCATCAAAATCTGGATTCTGAGTCAAGTAACCGATCTTATAGTCATTCTTTGCCGAAAAGGGACTGACATCCCCATCAAAGCCAGAAACACCAGAAAGGACGTCCAAAAGGGTAGTCTTACCCGTTCCATTGACACCAATTAGACCGATTCTGTCTAGGTCATGGATGATAAAGGAAATATCCTTAAAAACGGTCTTGTCACCGACGGATTTGCTTAGTTTTTCAACAATAAAATCACTCATTTTTTCTCCCTCAGGTAAGCATGGATGGCTTGACGGTCATTTTCCAATTCTCCATCAACAATGGCAAACTCAATCTCTGTTAAAATTTCTCCCAAGTCTGGACCTGGCTGATAGCCGTACTCTTTGATGAGAATACCTCCATTGATTTGGATTTCTTTCTTATCATGAATGGTCAAACTCTGGTAAGTTTCTGTGATGGCTTGTGGGTTGACTGCTTTTCTTTGAGCCTGACGAAGACTTTCAGCCTGTAGAAGGGAATCCAAGTCAAAGCGGTAACAATCGCGCTTGCTCAGTCCTCTCTTTTCACGCAGAGCCAATATGGTCAGCAAATCCTGAACCTGCTTGGCAAACTGTCGTGAGGTTTTCCATGCCTTCAAAAATGGCTGTGCATCTTTAATCTCCAAGGCCCACAAGAGAGCTGCCCAAGCTTGTTCAGAAGATTCAAAAGTGAACTCAGTCTCTAAATCAAACAGTCCGTTGAGCTTGTCTTGGCTTCCTGCCATATCTGGAAGATAGTCATAAGCTCGACTCTCAATCATGGAAGCCAGACCAACTCGCCAAAAAGGTGCCAGCAAGAGCTTATCAAACTCAACGAAGGTGCGCTCCACAGAAATTTTCTCCAAGAGCGGAGTCAAAGTCTTCATCGCCTCAAAAGTTTCTGACTCAAGTTTAAAACCGAGACTGGCCTGAAAGCGGAAACCACGCATAATCCGCAGAGCATCCTCGTTAAAACGCTCACTAGCTACTCCAACTGCTCGCAAGACTTGGTTTTCCAAATCCTCTAAACCATGAAACAAGTCAATGATTTCGCCTGTCTCATCCAAAGCGAAGGCATTGACTGTGAAATCACGGCGCTTGAGGTCTTCTTCTAGCGAACGCACAAAGGAAACCGCACTGGGTCTGCGGTAGTCCACATAGACATCTTCGGTCCGAAAGGTGGTTACCTCATACTCCTCGTCCCCATCTAAAACTAAGACAGTTCCGTGCTCGATTCCAATATCGGCTGTTCGCGGAAAAATCTGCTTGGTCTCCTCTGGATAAGAAGAAGTCGCAATATCCACATCGTGGATGGGACGATTGAGGAGGGCATCTCGAACAGAGCCCCCAACAAAATAGGCCTCAAAGCCTGCTTCTTTAATTTTTTCTAATACTGGTAAAGCCTTCTGAAATTCAGAAGGCATTTGCGTTAATCTCATAATAAGTGTTCTAATCCATAGACAAGCTCATGACGCTTGACAACTTCTTTGATTCCCAAATTGACCCCTGTCATGAAGGAGCTGCGATCATAGGAGTCATGACGGAGCGTCAATCCTTCTCCCTGATTGCCAAAGATGACTTCCTGATGGGCTACCAAGCCTGGTAAACGGACCGAATGGATGCGCATGCCATCAAAGTCAGCACCGCGAGCACCCGCAATCAATTCTTCCTCATCAGCCGCACCTTGCTGGATTGATTCCCGAACTTCCGCCATCAACTCAGCCGTTTTAATAGCTGTTCCACTAGGAGCATCTTTTTTCTTGTCATGATGGAGCTCGATAATCTCCACGTTTGGGAAATATTTAGCAGCC